>JBCDHL010000203.1:0-4863 GCA_038750095.1 Chlamydiota bacterium | reverse complement strand
CCTTCAGCATTTCGAGCTGATTTTTTGTCTCTTCTGGAATCAAACTAATAGCCGCCTTAGAATTTTCAATAAAATCTTCTAAACCGGTATAAGGATTTAAAATTCCACTTCGAACTGGTAAAAGTGCTTCTTCCAATTCAGAGAAACAAGTTCTGTCTTCGTGACAGGCGGCTGATAAAAAGGTTACCCCACTTATCATGAGTAAAAAAAGAGGTGTTGTGATCTTTTTCAACATATTTTTTTCCTTTTAATTATTTTTTAATAGATTTTACGATTCCTTTCGCTATTTGCAAATCTTGAACAGCTACTCCTGTTAAGTCTGCTATTGTTATATCTCCTTCATTCCTTTGATAAGGAGATTTTATAAGTTCACCAAGCTCTACAACATTCAGGTGTTGTAAATGCTTCGCAAATGAAAATTCACCATAAGATGAGCACTGAGAAAGGCTGTCAACGGTAACGAGCTGAGCTGACTCAAAAATAGAAAGATCAAGCTCTCGTTTTCCTCCTCCATCAGCACCAACGGCAGTAATATGTGTTCCTGGTGATAGTTGATTTTTATAAATTAGCGGAGTTGTTGATGATGTTGTTGTGATGATAAGCTGAGAAGCCTTCGCAAGTTCGTCAACACTATCTGCAACTCGTATCGAAAAGTTTTTAAGAAGAGGATCTTTTGTTAACTCATGAGCACGACTGCTATTTCTTCCCCAAACATAAACATCTCTACAGGTCGTCACATATTCTAAACAACGAAGCTGCTCTCGCGCTTGTATCCCTGTACCTATAACTCCAATCCTATCAATGTTTCGAGGGGCCAGATATTTTGCTGCAATAGCTCCAGCAATACCTGTGCGTAAATCTGTTAATCGCCCTTCATCTAGTAGAATTGATTGAAGTTCACCTGTCGTTTGGGAAAAGAGAAGCATAAGTCCATTACAGCTTGACAAACCTATTTTAGGGTTTTCGTAAAAACCTGAAGCTACTTTTACAACATAGTAGTCATCTTTCTTTACAGCGCCTGATTTAATATGTACATCACCTCGAGGCGAGTTAAATTCTAGAAATCCTACCGGAGAAGTGACGCACTCTCCATTGGAATAATGTACGAAGCCTCGCTCTACTTCACTAAGAAGGAAAGGTATATCAATGGCTTTTTTAATCTCATCAAGACCGTAAACTTTCATCGTTAATAATTCCTTTTAAAGTACGAAATGAAACGTTACTTCCACTCAGCAGATTGATAACCTTCCCTTTGAGAGTAGGCATTTTGTTTGATATGATTGCAGAAATTGTGACAACAGAAGAAGGCTCTGAAATAAGTTGGTGGTTTTTAATGAGCCACTTAACACCTTCCCGGATTTCTTGTTCGGTGAGCAAAACAACGTCATCTACTTTATTCTGAAGAATTGCAAAACTATTTTTTCCAATCCCTCCTTCAATACCACCTGCAATTGTCTCTATTGGTGGAAGCTCTGTGACAGCCTCACCTCTTTCTAGTGACATTTTTAGGGCTGGAGAGTCAATATGTTGACAGCCTATCAAACGAATTGATGGTTTTTTTTCTTTGAGGTAGTATGCCAGACCAGCTCCTAAACCACCACCTCCAACAGGGAAAATGACATTTTCCATATCAGGATGCTCTTCTAGGATCTCAGAACCAAGTGTTCCACCATTTCCAGCCATAATCCTCACATCATCAAAAGCGCTTATTGGATGAAGAGAATGTTCTTTGGACTGTTGGATGGACCATTCAAGTGTTTCGTCATAACCAGGAAACTCAGACTTAATGACTTCAGCCCCTAACTTCTTCATTTTGTTAAATTTTGATTCATCAACGCTGCTCGGCACATGTACCACGCAGCGAACTCCAAGCTGCTTTGCAGCATAGGAGACTCCTAATCCATGATTTCCTGCAGAACAAGCCACAACCCCTTGTGCTTTCTCATTGTCTGTTAAAGTTGATAAGTAGTAAAGAGCGCCCCTAACCTTAAAGGAACCTGTAGTCTGCAGCATTTCCATTTTTAAGTAACAATTTTCTGAAAGCATTTCTGAAAGAGGTGAAGAGTGAGCAGTGGGCGTATGAACAATTTTCCCTTTTAAATAGCGCGAGGCTTCTTCAATCATTGTACAAGATAGTCGTGGTAGTCGTGTTGCAGGAGTCATCTAAAACCTTTAAAACTTTATATTCTACTTCTTTATGACAAGATACTCTATACCTTTTGCTTTCTGAATGTCAAGAATAAAAAAACACATCCTGATACACACCAAGAGCTAATTACCAGCTAATGTGTATTTCACCTATCCAAAAAAGCTCATAGAATGATAAAATCAATACCCAGAAAAGCTAATAAAAAACTTGCATTTGAAAAAGCATAAAAAACAACAACACACTCTATTAATCAACAAAACAAGGTAAAGCGATGAACAATAACATACAATATTTCAACAACACATTTTCACCCGAATTTATTAAAATAATCGACGAGAAAAATATTCAAAAACATAAAACTATTAGACTTTTTGGGGGAGGCAAATCACGTATTAATGTTTATGAAGTGCTAAACAACAAACTGAAAGCTTGTTTTAGTGCTGTAGATTGCTCACTACAACAGGCGATGAATAATGCAATAAAGGTCGTTAAGAACGATCCATATGATGTAGGTGAAGTAGCCCTAAACATTCTTCAGAAAGATCTAGAAAATTGCCCAGGCTATAATATTGAAGGAGATTAGTACATCTCTTCAAAATTATACCGATCGTGATTCAAAATTTTGACATGGTTCAAAAAGGTGCATTTTTGGGTAACAATATGGTACGTAAAGCTATACAGCTTATGAAGGTTTTACATTACCGAATAGGTGGCGCGTTAGCGCTTTGGTGTAAAGCAAGAGATTGCTTTTTTTCACATAACATTCCGCACAGAGAGTTTACTAAAACTTTGGCAATCTCCTCAAAAAGTAAAAAAACGATACCTCGTTTTACACCAAAGCGCTAAAGCGCCACCTATTCCGTTATGCAGGGTTTTCAATCTGATTAGTGTGTTTAAGAACAGAAAGAGTGTTACCTCCCTCTGAACCATGTCCAAATTTTGAACTTTCTCTACTAAGTCATATCCACGCTCTTTCTCATCTCACCAACCCTCTTGAGTAACTCCTTAGCCTTCTTCCTGACTCTCTCGTCTGGGTCTTTTTCCAAATCTGTGGCAGATTTTTCTGCCAACTCATACCCACGCCCTTTATTGACAAGCTCCTCAAGTACAAAAAGTGCCTGATACCTTAGATTTAAATCGGATTCTTTTACCATCTCTGTTGCAGCTTTCTCTGCCAATTCATACCCATGCCCTTTATTGACAAGCTCCTTAAATACAAAAAGTGCTACGAACCTAACTTGTAAATCAGAGTCATTTAACCCTTCTACTGCTGCTTTTTCTGCCAATTCGTACCCATACTCTTTCTCAACTAGGGTGCAGAATAAACCGAAAGCCCAACACCTAACATTTGCATCGGAGTCTTTTATCCCTTCCGCTGCTTCTTTTTCTGCCAACTCGTACCCACGTTCTTTCTCAACAAGCTTTTCGAGTAAGTCAAAAGCCCAATACCTATTATTTCTATAGGAGTCTTTTAGGCCTTTTGCAACAACCTTTTCTGCAACTTCGTATCCACGTTCTTTCTCAAAAAGCTTTAGTATTAACTGTAAAGCCTTAGACCTGACAATATTAAAGCGTACATTTATCGCTTCCGCTACCACTTTCTCTACTAAGTCGTATCCACGTCCTTCCTTAAGGTGCTTCTTACATATATGAAGAATTGATTCCCAATCATACTGATCTAGCTCTTTGAGCATTTTTCCTATCTTTTTTTCCGTGAATTCAAGGTTGTTGTAGCCTATAAAAGTTAAGTACAATTCTAGAGCGTATCTTTTTAGATCCTCCTGATTACTTTGTTGTGCATTTTTGTAAATTTCTGTGAGGTTACGCTCATCAATTAGTCCATGCTCCAGATATAAATTATAGATGTAAACCGGATTTACCTTAGAACTTAGTGATTTTTCTGCGATCAATCGATATAACTCAATAGCATGCTTAATCTCCTCATCTTTACCCAAGTCGATTGAATAAGAGAATTCTTGAGAATTGATCTTTACTGCTTTAAATAAGATATGTGGAAACTGATTTAATAAATTTAAGGCTTTCTTTGAAGTGGTCCAACTCCACCTATCATGACCAAGAAATTTCGCGTGCATTGTGACACTCTCCCTCTTTCCATCAACGTATTCAAAGGTAAAAGTTCCACTGTGGTTGTTGAGTGGAACATTGTAAGTAACCAGAATCCGATTGTCTTTTACAGTTATACCAGTACGTTGAGGTTCGCAAACACTCTCACCTCGAATCAGTTGTACCATTTCCATTGCTAATTTTAGTTTTGCTGGAAAAACACTCTCTTTAATGTCATCAATTGTGAAAAGCTGATTGCAAAGAAGGGCCACTGTTGCGTTTAAATTTTGATGGGACAAAGTAAAAACATCTTCAAGAGTTTCCGGAAGATGCCTCTCAAAGTTTGCGTTAGAACCTAGGGCAGCAGCTGAAACACTAAAATCACGGGAAGGTTGTAGATTGGAGGTCTTTCTTTCATTAATCCCATTGAAAATACTCCTTATGGTCTTTAAGTAACCATCTAATCCCCATTCCTTATGAATTGAAAAGCTGTTAGGAGAAACCGTCTCTTGACTCCATTTTTCCATCAGGTCAAGATAAGGGCTAATCATCGTTTTAAATTTCTTACATTTTTCTACATTGCTCTCATCATATTGACTAGACTTCATGGTTTTAATAGATTCATCGTAAAGAGCGACAAAATCATTCAT
>JBCDHL010000202.1:0-4865 GCA_038750095.1 Chlamydiota bacterium | reverse complement strand
CAATCTCCTTGTGTATTTACCAATGGCATTGATCAGCTATACCTTCCCATAAGACATGCCGAAGGAAAACTCGTTGCTAGGCACTCAGAAGTAATTGATAATCTATTCAACAGTCAGCAAGTTGTCCTTCAGTATGCAGACCCAAACGGTCATGCTGCCTACTCCTACCCCGATAACCCAAACGGTTCATTACAGTCTGTTGCAGGCATCTGTGATGAAACGGGTAGAGTCTTTGGGATGATGGCACATCCTGAAGCTGCAATCTACTTTACCAATCACCCCCACTGGCATCGTCTTTGTGAAAAGGCAAAACGTAAGGGAGAAGAGATTCCTGAAAAAGGTGATGGGCACCTAATTTTTCAAAACGGCATCCAATATTTGAGAGAAAGCTTATGAATAACGATGACATAACAATCAACACCGCGCTGATTAGTGTAACTGACAAAACAGGCCTTGTAGATTTTGCAGCGCAGCTCTTTCAATTGAATCCTAACCTGAAAATCATCGCCTCTGGAGGAACAGCAAACATTCTACGTAAGGCTGGTATTAATACAGTCCCTATCGAACAATATACTGGATTTCCTGAGTGTTTTGAAGGACGAGTAAAAACCCTTCACCCGATTATTGAAGGAGGAATTCTTTTTAAGAGAGGGGAACACGACGAAGAAGCAAAAGAACTGGGTATTCTTCCTATCGATATGGTCGTTTGCAACTTATACCAATTTGAAGACGCAGTACAAAAACCTGATATTACAACGGAAGATCTCATAGAACATTTGGACATTGGGGGTTCTACTCTGATACGTGCAGCGCTAAAAAATCACAAACATGTTGCCGTTGTTACCGATGTCACTGATTATTCACTCCTTTCCGAAGAGTTAGAAAAAAACAACTGTAAGTTATCAATACACACAAGGCGAAGATTAGCACAAAAGGCTGCAGTACTTAGTGCCGAATATGAAACGGCTATCGCTCAAGAGTTAACAAAAAGACTTACCAACGAAGAAACTCACCGACCAAACCTCCGGTATGGTAAAAAGCTACGTTACGGAGAAAACCCCGACCAAGAAGCGTGGGTCTATCAATTTGTTGATCAATACGGGATTGCACAGTCTGAAGTACTTGCAGGAAAAGACCCTTCATACAATAACTATGAGGATGCTACCTACGCGCATAACGCAACTCAAGAGCTAATCAAAGCTGGATTTGTCAACGGTGTAGCAGTGATTAAACACGGAAGTTTGTGTGGATATGCAACAGGCCCCACCTTAGAACAAGCCTTTGAAAAAGCATGGGAAGGCGATGTAAAGTCAGCATTTGGTAGTGTTATCAGCTTCACAGAAAATGTAGAAGAATCTCTCATTCCACATCTTAAAGGTAAATTTATAGAAGTGCTCATTGCCCCACAATTTGCGCCATCATTTATCGATTGGGTCAAAGAAAAAAGACCCAACCTACGTCTTTTAAAAACCCCTAAAACAGATAACAAGTGTCCTCTAGTATATAAAAATGTATCTGGAGGTATGCTTGTGCAAACAGGAAAAGAACTTCAAGCTACACTCTTAGATACCCTTCTTAATCCAGCTACAGAAATTGAAGGAAAACGTATCGGTGTAGTGACTAAACTACAGCCGAATCAAGAAAACCAGAGAAAAACCATTTTCGCAATAACAGCTGTTAACTACGCCAAGTCTAATGCAATTGTCATTGTCAGAGAATGGACAGTGGGATACTACCAAGTCATTGGTATCGGTTCAGGCCAACCCAACCGCGTTGACAGCCTAAAACGCCTTGCCATTCCTAAAGCCATAGAAAACCTCCAAAATGAAAATATTCCCGATGCCAAGGAAGTACTAAAAGAATGTGCTCTTGCCAGTGACGGCTTTTTTCCCTTCGATGACAGTATCCGATACGGAGCGGAATATGGTATCCGATACTGCATCCAACCCGGGGGATCCATTCGTGATGATGAAGTGATTCAGGCGGCTGATGAATTAAACGTCTGTATGATTTTTACCGGTGAGAGATATTTTACACATTAAGGATCAGTGATTATGACAGATACAGCCTTGAAATCAACATTCTTGCCAGAGTTGGGTAAGCGAACACAGGGAAAGGTACGAGACATCTATGAAGATAAAAATACTCTGAAATTCATCACCAGTGATCGTATTTCAGTTTTTGACCGCGTTCTTAATGAAGCCATCCCTGACAAAGGACGTATCTTGAACGAGATCTCTTTGTTCTGGTTCGATAAGACCAAAGATATCATACCAAATCACTTCATTCAGTCTATTGATCCAAACGTCATGGTTGTTCTCAAGTGTAAACCGTTCATGGTTGAAGTCATCGTCCGTAATTATTTGACAGGCTCCCTTTGGCGAACATACGAGAAAGGAGAGAGAAGGAAGTGTGGTATCCTTCTACCGGAAGGTTTAAAAAAACATGATCAACTCCCCCACATCATCATCACTCCCTCCACAAAGAGTTTAAGTGGGCATGACGAAGATATTTCCAAAGAAGAGCTTATCGACAAAGAGATCGTCACAAAAGAACAGTGGAACCAAATTGAAAAAAAGTCTCTTAAGTTATTCAGGCGTGGGCAGGAAGTTCTCAAAGAAAAGGGTATTATATTAGTCGACACAAAATATGAGTTTGGAACTGACGAAAATGGAAATATCACTCTCATCGATGAAGTTCACACACCTGATTCTTCTCGATTTTGGTTCACTAAAGACTTTGAACGAAATGAGTTAAATTTTCCAGACAAAGAATTCGCTCGTGAATACTGTCGGAATCATGGATTTATCGGAGAAGGTGTAGCTCCAATAATTCCAGAGGAAGTTATTAGTAAAATCCAAGAGGGCTACAAAGATGTTTATGAAACCATCACAGGGAAAATTTTAGAGTCCATCAATTCTTCAGTCCCCATTAGGGTTCTAAAAAGTCTTCGTGAGGCTAATTTGATTAAAGGGTATTTTGTGGTTCTGATCACAAGTAACGAAATAGATCAGCCACATACTAACAAGATTGCATCGAAACTTGAGGATTCTGGTATTCCTTACGCTTCTTACTTGGGACCACGATACACAGCTCCCAAAAAATGCATAACACTCATTGAAGAGTATAATCAATCATTGGAACCGGTTGTTTGTATTATCGTCGAAAAAGAAAGCAACGCACTCTCTGAAATGTTCGCAGAAAAGCTTCGGTGGCCAGTGATCGCTTGTCCATCTTTAACAGATACCAGTGATTACATCGAGAATATAAGAACATGGATACAAGAACCAAATAATGCCCCTGTTCTTACAGTAATTGGTCCCGAAAATGCAGCACTTGCGGCTAAGAAAATTTTAAAATCTATGGAGTTAACAATATGAAGATACTAGTCATTGGCGGTGGAGGACGTGAACATGCTCTCGCCCATACATTCAAACGCCAGGGGCATCATGTCTACTGTCTTCCTGGAAACGCTGGTACACAACAAATATGTGAACCACTTCCTAAAGAATGGAAAGCTATTGATCATAATGATTTTGAACAGCTCATCGCTTTTGCCAAAGATACCGAAATCGACCTGACCGTCTGTGGTCCAGAAGCACCTTTAGAGTTGGGGTTAGCTGACCTATTCTCTTCTGCAGGTATGCACTTTTTCGGTCCGTCAAAAGTTGCTAGTAAAATCGAATGCCGAAAAGCATGGTCTAAAGATTTTATGAAAAAATACCATATTCCTACAGCACGTTCTGTGACATTTAGAAATAGCAAAGAAGCCAAAGAAATATCTTCCGGTCTCTTTTACGATTGGGGCGGACTAGTTATAAAGCCGAGTGGGCTCACAGCAGGTAAAGGTGTGACTATTTGTGACAAACTTATCGACACTGAAAAAGCCATTTCACTAATTATGGATAACAAGAAATTCGGTGATGCTGGTCAGGAAATTGTGATTGAAGAAAAACTGATTGGTAAAGAAGTCTCCATCATGGCTTTTTGTGATGGACAGACGATTGTTCCGATGATGACAGCACAAGACCACAAACGCCTGTATGACGGTGGACAAGGTCCCAATACAGGTGGTGTGGGAGCGTATACACCCACCCCTTTTCTCTCTGAAAAAATAATGAATGTCATCGAACACACAATCATCAATAAGACTCTTGAAGGTCTTAAGCAAGAGGGAATCGACTATAAAGGCTTTCTCTACTTCGGCATTATGCTCACAGTAGATGGTCCTAAAGTTCTCGAGTACAACTGTCGTTTTGGGGATCCCGAAGCTCAGGTTATCCTCCCCCTGATCGAATCCGATCTTGCAGATATTTTGCTTCACTGTTGTGAGGGAAGATTAAGTGAAGCAGACGTCCGTTGGAGTCAACAAGCAGCATGTACCGTTGTAATGATTTCAAGAGGGTATCCAAAAAAATTCAAAACAGGATATACCATCTCAGGATTACAGGAAGTAGAGAAAAATGGAGAGGTTATTATTTTTCATGGAGGTACAAAAATAGGACTCGATGGAAACATCACAACCGCTGGGGGACGGGTCATCGCTGTGACTTCTCTTGCAGCTTCTCTTAGCGAGGCAATTGATCAATCATACGCAGCTGTAAAAAAAATTCATTTTGAAGGTGCTTATTACCGCTCTGATATCGGTAGCCAATCGAGCATCGAAAATGAGACAGCACAGCTTACAGCAACGGTATAAAAGAAGGAGATCAATCAAAGTGGGCGCGAAGGTACCTAGCGAGAAAAGCTACCAAAAACTCTATTTACCTACAAAAGGTAAAGCATTGAATGTTGTCGTTTTTGGTTCTGGATCAGGCACAAACCTTCGTGCACTTCTCAACGCTCAAAGACAATCCAAAAAATTT
>JBCDHL010000201.1:0-4866 GCA_038750095.1 Chlamydiota bacterium | reverse complement strand
TCTAAAGGGGCTCAAAAATTGACCGAAGTGTTTGGGAGAAAAGGGGGGATGATGAGTGAGTTATCAGATGATGATGTCGAAGCATTAAACATGCTAGTGGATGCAATAATGGAAACCCTAGAAGAAACTATAGAGAAGGGACACCAAAGTGAACTTGAGCACCTTGAACAGTATTCAATGCGATTAAGATTAAATCTCCTCAGAGATATGAAGGATATCACAAATAAGTTTTTAAGAGGCCGGCAGGCTATAATGGAAGAGCTGAATAAAAAAAGAAATTGAAAGAGATGGGTATGGATAATATAGATGATTTTGAGATTCCCGAAGATGCTTTTGAAAAGATAAAAGATCCTATTGCCTTTTGGCAGCAGATTGATGAAGGAAAAACTTTTCAGGAGATATTAGGATATTCTGATAATTTGATGGAGAAGTTCTATAAAGTTGCTTATTCGTATTTTCAGCACCAACATTATGAGACAGCAGGTGAAGCCTTTACATTTTTAACGACGCTCAATCCTACGGTATTTAATTATTGGTTAGGACTCGGAATGTCGGAGCAAATGTGCGAGGATTTTGACTCAGCTTTACTTTCTTATGAGATGGCAGCAATGGTGGATGTAACAAATCCAATTGTTCACTATCACTCTGCTACTTGTCACCGTTCACTTTTAGATGACGAAAGTGCTTTGCGCTCACTAGATTTATGTCTCCAAAACGCTGGAGATGAGCAAGAATTTGCAGATGTTAGGGGTATAGCATTAGAAGCTAAAGAACGCATTCTACGTCGTGGTTAGTATACTATACCGAATTATACAGATTGTGTTTCAAAATTCGGTATAATTCTAAGCCCAGGACCCCGATTGCCACTTCAAACCGCACCTAAAACTTCTTTCCCTGCGTCGCTACAGTTGTATCTGACGCACTCAAAGAAGTTTTAGGTGCGGTTTGGGGTAGCAATCGCAATCGGGGTCCAGGGATTGAACTTATCTTAAATTTGATAACTCACTTCTAGTGACAAACCAAAACTCTGTGTTTTCTGTTATCTCTCGCAATTGGTTTGTCCATTTCTCTGCTTCAGCTACAGAAGGGTAAATCATTGCCGCTGTTGCTAATGCATCTGCCTCTGTGCATGTTTTTGCTTTTACTGTTGTACTGCAGATATTATATTGAGTCACCTTGATTGGAGTTAATGATTTAGGATCGATCACATGGGTGTAAGTGAAGCAGCTACCATCACTCTCTTCAAGAGTCCATTGTTGTAGATAGTCGCCACTCGTCGCCAACGCCTCTTCCTTTAAAGAAACAACAGCAAGAGCATGATTTGGATCGGTGTCCGCCAAATTTGAAATAAAAACAGTCCAAGGTCTTTGCTCAGGGTGCTTCCCACTCGCGCGTATCTCGCCACCCCACTCGACATAACAGTTTTTAAACCCTCTTTTAATGAGTCGTTCTGTTAGCAAATCCACACAGTAACCTTTAGCGATTCCTCCTAAATCAATTTTTACATCTTGATGACTTTTCCAAAACTGCCCATCTTTGATTTTGACTTTATCCCACCCCACAACACCTTGAAGTTGTTTGATTTCTTCATCGTTAGGGCGTGTTTTTAATTTCAATTTTTCCACCCATAAACGATATGCCGAAGTGATCGTTGGATCAAAATACCCATGGGTCATACTAACAAGGCCGTCAGTTATTGCTAGCAACTCTTCTAGTTCAGGGGATAGAGGAATCCAAGCGTCTCCTGGAGATTCATTGAGCCGTGTTAGCTCAGATTCAGGGTTCCATATATTGTAAATAGAGTTTACCTCATCAAATGTTGAAGAAATAATACCTTGAATGATTTCGATATCGTGGTTATTGATTTTATCGCCTATAAGAATACGATAAGACATAGTCATCGCGTTACCTGAAAGCTGGAGGGGGCGATGTACTTCACTCTCGTTAGGTGAACAGCCTATGAGTAGAAAATTTAATAGCAAGAAAAGTCTTGTAAGCATACATTTTTAGAGAGGTTGTTGTTTAGGTAGCAAAAGCTTTTGATCGTGTTATTAAGAAGCATTGCGATTGTCATGGGTCCTACACCACCTGGAACAGGGGTAATCAGTTGACACTTTTCCTTGACGTTTTCATAGTCAACATCACCAACAATGCGATATCCTCTATCTATATCAGAAGCGTCGATTTTGTTTTGACCCACATCAATAACCACACTATTTTCTTTAACCATCCCAGCTTTAATTATCTTAGGAACTCCAACGGCGGCAATAAGAATGTCGGCATTTTGGCATTGCAGCTTTATATCTTTTGAACGGCTATGGACCACTGTAACCGAAGCATTTCCTCCTTCACTCTTTTGCATGAGTAGTGAAGCCATTGGCTTTCCGACGATTATGCTTCTACCAACAACGACGGCATGCTTTCCGTTCGTTTCGACATGGTTTTTCTTTAGCATGACCTGGATTCCCAAAGGGGTGCAAGGGACAAACCCAGTCGGGTCACCCATCATTAACTTGCCCAAGTTAACAGGATGAAAGCCATCCACATCTTTTTGAGGAAGGATAGCGTTAGTGACGAGTTGATTGTTAATGTGCTTAGGAAGAGGGAGTTGAACAAGAATGCCATCAATAGTAGGGTTGTTATTGAGCTGTTGTATAAGTTGAAGCAATTCATTCTCAGAGATGCTTGATTCAAGCTCATGTTTAAAAGAAACAATCCCTACTTTCTCACAAGCTTTAACTTTTCCGTTTACATAAAGTCTTGACGCTGGGTTATCGCCAACCAACACGACAGCTAAGCCCGGTTTTCTGCCATTAAGTCGTTCAACAAAACTACGAAACTCTTCATGCAGTTCATTTGCCAGCGCTTTCCCGTCGATATCCATATAGTCTCCACTGTTATACCGAATCAATTTCAAGAATCGGTATAAATGTTCCTTGGACTATAGATTATATGATTTAACACTTACTTCTCAAGAATGATGTACCCAATCATGATCGGTACATTTGGTATTAACGAGAGGATTTGAGACAAGCATCAATTTTCGATTGTTGTCGGGCCCTAACGTAGTTGAACATGTCTCTAATATTATCTCGATTCATGATGTTGAAGTTATTGAGGGTTTCTTGGAATTGCATGTAAAGCACATCAATGAGAATTCTCTCTGCTTCTTGCGAGTTCATTGGATAGTCTAAAGGATTAGGCCTTTGTTTTTTACCTTCTGTATACATTAGTTCAGGTACCTTCCGAGCGCGACTTCTAAGCTCACTTTTTATTGGTGACCAGGTACTTTGATAGACCCTATGCATATTTAGAGCTTGATCCAGATAACTGTCATCGTAAAATGTTAGTACTAAGTTTTTTAAACATCTTGGTGTTGCGTTAGCTCTGACTTCCGTAAGGGGGAGCGATAAGCTAATTAAAATAAAAAAATAGAATAATATTCGGTATAATCTCATTCATTCATGAATACAACGGAACGATTGGAGAATCAAGGAAAAAGGGTATGAATAAATTAACGGGAGTATGATACAGTGAAACTTAAGGGCGAAAAGCCTTATTGGAGATCATTTGTTGTGTTTAAAAAAATAACTATATTTTTTGCAGTTGCTTGTTTCGTCGGGTTGCAACTTAATGCTAATGAAGAGATTCAGGTCGATTGTTCGAAAAATTTACTTCTTTCTTATTTCCCAGAATCAGTCGTTAACGAAGTCCTTGGTGATTACCGTGTTCCTCAAAACCTCTGGCCGGCAATTAACGCTGATCTAGCTGAACAAGACACTATTATAGTTAACATTGTTGACCAAAAATCTAGAGCTATACAGCAGAATTCTGCGTACGATGTAAGGCAAAAAGATGTCGTTGTAGGAATCTATCGAGAAACTCTCTATGAAGTTTTTGCAGAGACATTAAAAAAATATGGAATTGATAGAAAAGCTCAAGCCGAAGCAATGCTAGATCAGATTCAATACAAAAAAGGGAAGCTCTTCAAAGAGTGCATGCAGAGTAAGCAAAAAACACTGGAGCTTCAACCTGAGGTAGGCGATTAGTAGGGGACTGCATGATTGACTGGTTTTGTAAAATGATCGATCGCATATTCGTTGTAGTGTTTGCGATATTTCTGATGCAATTTCCAATGTTCATGGAGCAGTACGTCACTCGTCTATCTGGGCATGTCGATGAACTCATTTACCAGGTTAAACAAGTTGAAGAAATCGCCAAGGGATCGGGAAAAGCTCTTCCACAATTCATTGAGAAATTCACTACGAGTGAGGACGAAGATTTTGAAAAGCAAGGAAAACTAATCCATGAGATGGTTCAGAGAAAAAACAAGCTTGCGAGTTCTCTTTCTGCAATGGTCAATGCAAATGTCATCTCTAGGCCTTTTATTTTTCTGTTTAGAAGCGATTGGGAGATTGCTGGTGCTACCGCAGAATCTTACCAAATAGGCCTATCAGTCTCCTTAGAAAGTATTGTTTATGGTATTGTTGGAGTTTTATTGGGCTATATTGTATTTCAAGGATTAGCAACATTTTTTTCTCGCTTCGCTGAAGGGCTTAGGCGTGCTAAAAAACGTGAAGAGGCCTCAAAAGCAAAATAATGCACATATCCCCAGAAGAGTTGATCAAAGATGCAGAAGAAAGGACTTCTACCCCTCCCCCTCCTCGTTCAGGTGTGCCCAGACAAAAGGTTCCAGCTTGGGTACGTTGGCCGATACGCGCGATATTTTTGCCGTTTGTCCTCTTAGATTTAGCAGCACAACGCCTAGTGCGATTCTTTTTCAAAACACCATATAAAAGAGTAGGTTCATGCCAAAAGAGAGGAAACTGCTGTTTCTATATTATTATTCCTGAGCCAGACACATGG
>JBCDHL010000200.1:0-4885 GCA_038750095.1 Chlamydiota bacterium | reverse complement strand
GAAACACGATCGGTATAAAAGGGAAAATATGATAAATTACAAAAATGGATACTGTGGAATTTCTCCCGCTGATTGACAACTAACTTCATTATAAGTGTCCTTCACACAACTCAAGCGAGTCCTCGCCTTTCGTCAGTGATTGTAAGAGGTGACGAAATGCAAGAAATACTTTTAAATATAGAATCAAAAGAAATTCGCTATGCTTTGCTGAAAAATGGGTTGCTTAACGATCTCGTTATTGAGCGAAAAAAAGAGCGACAACTGACCGGAAATATCTATCGCGGGCGAGTCACAAATATCCTGCACAACATTCAATCGGCGTTTATTGACATAGGTGAGGGAGAAAACGGTTTTATCCACATATCTGATATCATCGAAAACACGAAGAAATATGAAGAACTGTATGGCATGGACTTTGACTTTGACGTGGAGGCCCAAAAGCAAAAAAAAGCTTCTGCAAATGTCGACATAGAAGAAGTTCTTAAACCCGATCAACCTGTTCTGGTTCAGGTTGTTAAAGAGCCTATTGGTACAAAAGGGGCTAGGCTCACATCAAATATTTCTGTCGCAGGACGCTACCTCGTCCTACTTCCAAACTCTTCCCATAGGGGAGTTTCAAGGAAAATTGAAGATCGATTTGTCCGTGATAAACTAAAAAAATTGATCAGAGCCTTTGAAATGCCTCAGGAGATGGGGTTGATTTGTAGGACGGCGAGTGCGTCAGCTTCTAGGGAACTGTTGATTGACGAAGCGAATGAACTGTTCAACACCTGGGAAGGTATTAGAAAAAGTTTCCAAGATTCTTCAGAACAGACTCTCTTATTCGAGGAGTCTGGGTTGATCAAACGAGCGGTTCTCACTGCTATCGATAAACGTTATGATCGTATTCTTGTCGATGACTATAAAACTTATCAATTCTGTAAACGCCTTTATAGTCGCTATTCTGGTGAGCATACATTGCGTATTGAGTATTATCGCGATAAGGTTCCCATGCTCGAGCGGTTCAACGTCGAAAGAGAAATAGAGCGCTCATTAAGACGCAAAATCTGGTTAAACAGTGGTGGATATCTCTATTTCGATAAAACTGAAGCGATGTATACTATTGACGTGAACTCGGGAAGAAGCACCAACGCAGACAGTGATGTAGAGGAGTCGCTGGTGAGAATTAATATGGAGGCAGCAGAAGAGATTTCTAGGCAATTGCGCTTAAGAAATATCGGAGGACTTGTTATTTGTGACTTTATTGATATGAGGTATCGAAAAAATCAAAGACGCGTTCTTGAGCGATTGAAAGAGTGCATGAAAGAGGACTCTGCTAAATGTACCATTTTAGGTATGAGTGATTTTGGACTAGTAGAGATGACTAGACAACGTCAGCGTGGTTCCTTGATGCAAACCATCTTCACCAGCTGTCCATATTGTGCTGGTAGTGGAGTTATTAAGACGCACGAAAGTATTTCCATTGAGATTGAACGTGCGTTGAAAAAGGTGATCAAGTGTCAGGAACAGTATGGTATAAAGCTTC
This sequence comes from Chlamydiota bacterium, assembly GCA_038750095.1. Classification (GTDB taxonomy): domain Bacteria; phylum Chlamydiota; class Chlamydiia; order Chlamydiales; family Criblamydiaceae; genus JAJFMC01. Next base: position 3,360 of record JBCDHL010000200.1, on the reverse strand, counting down.
TCGTTCACCCTGAATTAGAAAATCATTTAAACGTCATCGATAAACGTTTTTTGAAAGATCTAGCTGAAAAAATGAATGCTCAACTCGAATTTGAAATAGATGATAATTTGCATATCAATGACTATCGATTTATTTCAACCATCAACGAGCAACCCATAGAGGTTTAAAATAGGTAGGCTGGTCATGGATTTTTTGAATAGACTCGAAGACTCAGTTGAAAGAAGCGCAATCACGCAAGAAATCTTTATTACCTTAACTGAGTTTTTTCATAGCTATAAAGATGCTCTAGAAAGACAAGGGGCATCCATTTATGACCATTCCAACCTATTATGTGAGTTTTTGGACATGGTGGAAAAGCAGTTAGCTGAACCTTTTCACTTCGATCTCTTTCATAAAGCTATCACTAAGCCATTTGACTATTATCAGTTCGGTCTCGACTTTCTAAGGCCACTCATCATTTTTTCTGAGTCAAGAGTGGAAGGTGAAGAAAGGATTGAGGAGATAGAGGCAGTTCTTGCGAAAGGTGAAAATGTTATCCTTTTGGCAAACCACCAGACAGAACCTGACCCCCAAGCCATCAGCCTTCTTTTAGAAAAAAAAAATCCACTCCTAGCAAAAAACATGATTTTTGTTGCGGGTCACCGAGTAACAACCGACCCCTTATGCGTCCCTCTTAGTATGGGAAGGAACTTGCTGTGTATTTTTTCTAAAAAACATATCGAACATGACCGGGAGAAGAAGCAAGAAAAACTTCAGCACAATCAGCGTACCATGCAAATGATGGGAGAACTCTTAGAAGAAGGTGGCAAAGCTATTTATATGGCTCCAAGTGGGGGGAGGGATCGGCCCGATGCTAACGGACAAGTGGATGTGGCCCCTTTTAATCCTCAGAGTGTGGAAATGTTCCGGTTAATAGCGATGTCAACGAAAACTAAAACGCATTTTTATCCCTTAAGTTTAGCGACATACTCTCTTCTTCCACCTCCAAACTCAGTCGATAAAGAGCTTGGTGAACAAAGATACACTGAGGCCACTCCCATTCATTTGGCATTTGGAGCTGAATACGATATGAATCGTTTCGATGAACGGGAAGATCTCAATAAAAAAGAAAAACGAGAAAATAGAGCTAATGAAATTTTGCAAACCGTCAGAGAAAATTACCAAAAACTTATCTATCCCTAACACCAATGGATTTCTTATGATCAAAAAACTCACAAGCTGTTGTTTAATGGCCCTTGTCATCGGTATTTCTGCAGCTTACTCCGCTACAATTATTGAAGACAAGAGCAACGTAAGCGTTTTCACACCTTCGTTGGCAGAGAGGGAGACGTTGAAGTTAAGGTTAGATAACGGACTGGAAGCGATAATCATCTCAGATCCTAATACGGATAAATCAGGAGCTCTTATATCCGTGCGTGCTGGAAGCTGGGACGACCCTCAAGAGCACCCTGGAATCGCACACTTCACCGAGCACCTTCTCTTTCTCGGAACAAAAAAATATCCTGATGAAGGTGACTATCACAGGTTCATTCGTGATCATGGTGGGCAGACAAATGCTTTTACTGCAAATCATATAACAAGTTACATGTTTGCAGTTGATAATGCATATTTTGACGGTGCACTCGATCGATTTTCTGAATTTTTCAAGGAACCGTTATTTAATGAATCGGGCGTTACACGTGAGTTGAAGGCCATAGAGCAAGAGTTTCAAAAAAATCTCGAAGATGACGATTGGCGTGAGATTTTTGTTCACAAACATTTGGCAAAAGAGTCGCACCCCTACCACCGTTTTAATGCGGGAAATATCGAGACTCTGAAAAACACCTCTAGAGATGAAGTAAAGAAATGGTATCAAAACCATTATAGCGCAAATATCATGCGCCTGATGGTAGTTTCTGATCAGTCTATAGAAGAGTTAAAGAAACTGGTGATCAACAAATTCTCCGGAATATCTAATACCAACAGAAGTCCTTTGGATCTTGAGGAGCGCCACAGAGATAGCGACATGCTTAAAAGTATGGTGGTCATCCAGCCTGTGAAAGATTTACGACAGCTAACAATTTCGTGGGAACTTCCTAAAAAAATCGTCGATAAGAAACTTTCCAAACCAGACTCTATCATCTGTCATGTGCTGGGCCACGAAGGAGAAAAGAGTCTTCTTGAACAACTTAAGCGAGAAGGCTTAGCAGAAAGTCTTTCGTGTGGTTCTCTTCCCATCGGCGATAACCACAAGGACTTAATGTTAGTGATTGGATTGACGGACAAAGGCTTCCACAAGGTAAATACGGTTATTGAGAGGGTGTTCCAAACTATCAATCACCTTCGTAGTAAAACGATTCCGCCTTATTTGTTTGATGAAATGAAGAAAATACAGACCCAAAAATATCAATATCAACCTCGACAGGACGTATTTCACACTCTCATGCAACATGGGTTCATCATTCACGATGAAAGTATTGATACCTATCCTATACATAGCAAAATTGTTCAAGAATACGATCAACACGCAATAGAAGAACTTCTTTCTTTTATGACCCCATCGAATGCGATCTTTTTCCTAAAAGCTCCACAAGGGACTACGGATATCAATGCAGATCGTGAGGAGCCTTGGTTCAAGGTTCGCTATAGTGTAGAGGATATCGATGATAAGCTCATCGTTGAGTGGAATGAAACATTATCTCATGAAAATATTGACATTCCTGCTTCAAACCCTTTTATTTCAGACGAGCTAAAAATTGTCACTACGGAAACAAAAAAAACAGAACAACGACTTGTACCCTCACCGGAATGCTTTTGTGACGACGATCGAGGGGAGTTTTATTATGCCTATGATGATCAGTTTCACGAACCTAAAATTAGCTGGTCTGTTGAAGTGAAGACACCGGAAGTTCGTGTCGGGGATGCGCAAAGTGTTGTTCTCGCTGACCTCTATGTAAAATCTTTAGAACATGCTCTGAAAAAATTTAGTTATCCCGCAGATGTCGCCGGACTTAAATACAAAGTTGCTAGAGCTGATAATGGGATTTCGATCAAGATTTCAGGATTCAATGCTAAAGCTTTGCAATTACTGAAGAATATCGCTAATACAATGAATGAAAAGACAATTAATCCTGAGCTCTTCAAGATTCATAAAGAAACACTCATCCGTGAGTATGCAAACTTTTCTAAGGAGTCTCCTCTTCAGCAGAATTCGGAGCTACTAAAGAAGACGATCTACAAGTATTACACAACTGCTAAGGAAAAAGCGGCGGCCATAAAAAAAGTCTCTCAGAAACGTTACAGCGATTTTATTTCTGAAATCTTTAATGAAACGTTTGTTCAAGCCGTATTTTATGGAAATATGCCGAGAAGTGAAGCCTT
>JBCDHL010000199.1:0-4893 GCA_038750095.1 Chlamydiota bacterium | reverse complement strand
CCACTGCGAAAAAATTGTGCCTTCTTCAATGCATCTAGCAAAAACCTTATTTATCCATCTAGTACTAAGTTGGTAAGATCTTGAAAAAGGCTTTTCTACAGTAGGGGAGTGCTGAAAAGGATTTTTTACATGCGTTAGAAAACTCCATGATATATCTTGAAAAACGCTTTCAGCGCATTTTTCGGCATATTTTTTCTTATCTTTCTTAAACCCAGGTTTCCATGTATCACGGATTGTTTCTTTTGCGATTATACAATCTGTTAAATTAGTCATGCTTTTCTCCTTTATGTTAAATTTACGGACCACACTTTGCCACCAAACTTTCGATTTTGTCAACAACAGAGCTGAGAAGTTTATTCGTTCATTCTTTTCAAATATATTTCGTTATGATAGATATCTTATATGATAAAACCTCAGATAGTGCCTGCCTTATGATCGATTTAAAACCAACAGATCAAGAAGTTGTAGAAACGATCCATGAACTTATCGACCAGTTTGGAGGAGAAATCAACTCTTACGAGGGTGACTTATTGACCCAACAAATTCAAACCTCTTTGAAGATGATTCTTGAGGGGCATCGAACCGATCAACTGAAATTAATTACACGCTCATTGAAAGAAATGCGTTATGCCTATCGGATTTTCAATCAGAATACTGGTGCTCACAAAATCAGTATTTTCGGTTCTGCACGTACACCCGAAAGACATCCTGACTACATCGCTGCAGAAAAATTTAGTGTCGCATTAGCCGAAAAAGGATGGATGTGTATCACTGGTGCTGCTGGGGGAATCATGAAGGCAGGAATGACGGGTCCTGCTTCAGACGGAAGCTTTGGGTTGTCAATAAGGTTGCCTTTTGAAACTCCGACTAACAGGCATATTCGTGGTGACCCAAAATTGATTCACTTTCGATACTTTTTCACTAGAAAGTTAATGTTTTTGAGTCATGCTAATGCAGCTGCGGTATTTCCTGGTGGAGTGGGAACTATGGACGAGTTGTTCGAGGTGTTGACATTAATGCAGACTGGTAAATCAAGTATTATTCCTGTTGTATTAGTAGAAGGTGAAGGAGGAGTATACTGGCACCACTGGGAAATTTATGTGAAAAAAAACTTATTGGGTAATGGGTGGATTAGTCCTGAGGATCAGAACCTATACTACATTGCATTGAGTCCAGAGGATGCTGTCTCACATGTAGAACAGTTTTATAAAAGATATCACTCTAGTCGTTATGTGCGTGATGATTTGGTTATTCGTATGTTAACTCCTATTACTGATGAACAAGTGGATAGTCTGAATGAAGAGTTTTCTAGCCTTGTAGCTTCAGGCAGTATCAGACAATGTGAAGCGTTACCTGAAGAGGATGATCTGCTTGATCTTCCTAGGCTCGTATTTCACCATACTCGAATGGAGTTTGGCAATGTACGTGCCTTGATTGATCGCATTAATACCTTCTAAACTATACTAGTAGTTTCTATCTGGCAGCAAGGGTGTGCTGAGATTTTTCAATAGCCTTTTTTAAATCAGAGATCAGATCTTCTATGTCTTCTATCCCAACGGAAAACCTGACTAATCCATCAGATAGGCCCATTTTCTCACGCTCTTCCTTCGGTATAGAAGCGTGTGTCATAGAAGCTGGGTGATCGACTAAAGACTCTACCCCTCCTAAGCTCTCGGCAAGAAGGAAGAGGTCAAATGAAGAGATCAGCTTTTTCGTTTCCTCAATGGGTAGAGCGAACTCTACAGAAACAATCCCACTAAAACCGCTCATCTGTTTCTTGGCTTTTTCATGGTTTTTTGTTCCGGTTAGACCAGGGTAATATACTTTCTTTACCAAGGGGTGATCAGATAAGAAATGTGAAATAGCCAAAGCATTCTCTTGGTGCTTCTCCATGCGAACAGCTAGAGTTTTTAAGCTTCTTGAAAGCAGCCAGACATCCATGGGACTTGGATTCACACCTATTGCCATCCTCGCAAACTTTAGCGCTTCGTCAATGCCCGCATCATTGGTCATCATCGCACCACCTATCACATCTGAGTGGCCACCTAGGTATTTTGTACAGCTGTGCCACACAATGTCGGCGCCTAGCGTCAGGGGATTCTGAAAGTAAGGGGTCGCGAAGGTATTGTCAACAATGGTGATTGTTCCTGAGGATTTAGCAATCTTCGTCAGGTATCGGATGTCATGGATGTCGAGAAGTGGGTTGGTGGGAGACTCTAATAGAAAGAGTTCTGGCCCACTTTCTAGAAGAGAAATCAGCCTATCAGTTTCTGAAGGATTGACTAGAGTGTATTCTAATCCAAACTTTTTAAAAACCTTATCTATAAGACGAAATGTTCCCCCATAAAGGCCATCCATAGCAACGATCCGGTCTCCTTGCTTTAAAGTGGACAAATACGCCGTTAGTGCCCCCAATCCAGAAGAAAATACTGTCGCATAACGTGCAAATTCTAAGGCTGAAAGCTGGGCTTCGGCAACAGTGAAATTAGGGTTACCAGCGCGGGTATAGTCATATCCTTTGTGCTCTGCTGGGGCCTCTTGGGCATAGGTAGAGGTCATGAAAATTGGCGGAATCACAGCTCCTGTCTTTTCCTCAGGCTCATTTCCTGCGTGAATGGATTTAGTTGCGAACTTCATAGAGGGCCTCCTCGCGCTTTAGAAGGTGATGTTGATGCATCCAATCGTTGTCGTAAATTTTGCTGAGATATTTTACTCCACCATCAGGAAGGATAGCGACGATTGTTGTTTTTTCAGTCATTTGTTTAGCAATTTCTATCGCAGCCCATACATTTGCACCACTCGAACCACCAACAAGGATGCCTTCTTCAGTGGCCAATTGGCGTGCTACATGGAATGCATCAGCATCTTCGATTTGAACGATATCATCGATGATTGAGAAATCCATCGCTTTCGTCAAGTGATCTTCTCCGATTCCTTCAAGTTGATAGCTGCAGTTTCCACCTTCAGGAATTTTTCCTGTTTTGAAGTAGTCGTAAAAAATAGAACCAACCGGATCCGGTACGATCACTTTAAGGCTTGGATTCTTTTCTTTGAGATAACGCCCTGTACCTGAAACAGTTCCCCCGGTGCTGCTGCTAGCGATGAAGTAATCGACAGACCCTCCCGATTGCTCCCAAATTTCTGGACCAGTGGAGAGGAAGTGCGCTTCGGGATTTTTGGGGTTGTCATATTGGTTAATCATGAAACTATTAGGTGTTTTCTCAGCAAGTTTCTTGGCGACTTTCACGTAGTGGTCTGGTGAGTCTGGAGGAGCTTCCGTGGGACACACGATTATTTCTGCTCCATACGCTTTCAAGGCATTTTTTTTCTCTGTACTCACCTTTTCAGGCATGGTCAAAATGCAACGATACCCCTTGATCGCTGCAATCATTGCAGCAGCAGCCCCTGTGTTTCCTGAAGTATTTTCAATGATCGTCCCACCAGGTTGTAACAATCCATTTTTTTCAGCATCTTCTATGATGAATTTGACAATGCGGTCCTTGATACTACCACCTGGATTGAGAAATTCGACTTTAACAAGAATCGTCACTAATGGATTTGGACTGAGCTTTTGTAGCTTTACAAGAGGGGTGCAACCAATGGTATCAAGAATTGTAGGAAAGTTCATAACAGGTCCTTACTGATGTTTTGTGTTGTAAATGATTCTTATCGCAAGTCGTAAATAGCTTTCGAGATATTACTTTCTGTAATGTCTGATTTCCCTGTAATGCGTTTACCTTTTTTGGTGTCTACGTTGATGACAACAATGGTAGGAGTTGATGTCACTTTAAACTGTTGCTTAAGCTTAGCGAACATCTTGGTTGCTAGTGCTATATCTCTGTAGTTAAGGTCTTTATGTGTTACGCCATAAGGGTTGATCTTTTGTTGAATAACATCATCAGTTGGTGCTTTTGTTGTACTGGATAAGTTGTGCAGAGCATTTCGTAAGTCAAAATATTGAGGTTTATTGTAGATCATAAAAGAAAGGTTGTACGGTGAAAAATTCATCGATTCATCATGGATATTTGCATCAATAAAAAACACTTTTGCATTTCTCTCTGCACTCGAAGTAAGTTTCTTGAGTTCGGGTTCAACTTCATGACAAGCAGGACAAAACCAATCTGTAAAAACGTAAACTTCGATAGGACTTGTTGGACTTCCAAAAGCAATGCTTTCTTTCAGTGACTCTTGCTTTGCTTCCAAGGGATCCACCTTTGTTACTCCAAAAAGGGCAACAGCAAATCCTATGATTATTGTTAAGATTGAAAACGCGCTATGTTTCATAAGTGCTCCCTTTGTTTTTTTATCGTCAATTTGTTTGGCTTTGATCATTGCATTGAATACATAGGCTAATGCAGCGATAAATACTGTCGTTGCAATACCCAAACACACAGGGCACCAGTGCCCGATGATGTATTTTTGTAGGTAAATGAAACTGAGTTCTCCCCCTACGGCGCCCGCTATCACATATCCATTGAGGGTCGTAAAAAGCGGCACCTTCCATGAAATTAGGTGTAGCAAGATAGATACTCCAAAAAAGACTAGACCAAAGTGTTCAAACTTGAGATGGAAAAGGCGGTACTTATGGCCTTCCACACAAGCGCTTGTGCATAGCTCCATGAGCGAGATAATTGTTAGTATAAGTCCGCCAGTTAATGCAAGCCCAGCTATTAAGTACAGAGCTACGCTCATTCTTGAATCTTTGATGGCCATGCTGTTATTCATTTACCCTACTTATACCTAATGTATACCGATCGTGTTTCAAAATTTGGTTTTTTGCTTTATAAAAGCCAAAAACCAAAATTTGAAACACGATCGGTATACAATATGGAGAAGTATGGTAAATGGAAAACAGCATGGCCATAAAAGATTCAAGTATGAGCGTTGCACTGT
>JBCDHL010000198.1:0-4907 GCA_038750095.1 Chlamydiota bacterium | reverse complement strand
CGCCCACATTCTTTTTTTCTTTCTTTTGATGCTTGCAGGACTAAACATCCCAATTAGTGAAGATATTATTTTATTGACTGGGGGAGCAATTGCTAGTACCTGTATTCCAGATCACACATTGAGGCTTTACTTATGGCTCTATTTTGGCTCTTGGATATCAGCCTGGGAAGTCTATTGGCTTGGAAGGTTACTTGGTCCAAAACTCTACAATATCAAATCCTTGGCTAGGTTTGTGACGCCCAAACGCGTTGAAAAGCTACACCATTATTACGAAAAATTTGGTGTCTTTGTATTTATGCTCGGACGATTCATTCCCGGTGGAGTGAGAAATGCTCTTTTTATCTCCTGCGGAATGGGGAAGATGCCTTTTCTAAAATTCATCTTACGTGATGGATTTGCCTGTATCTTTTCCAGCTTAGCACTATTTTCATTAGGATACTGGTTCGGTAGTAACCACGAGGTGTTGGTTAAGTATGCCAAAACATACAATTACATTGTCATCGGTTTGATCCTATTACTCATTGTGACTTACCTGGGATATCTTTGGCTAAGGAATAGAGAAAAAATCGATAAAACCACTAGTCAGTAACCATTAAATTAGATAAAATGACTATTGGTTAATCAAGAGTTTAGAATGTTAACGTTTCCTAATATTCTTTCGATATTACGTTTTCCTTTGGCGATCTTGTTTATTTACGACAGCATGGCTACAAAGGTGCTTGCTATTGCGCTCGCTGGGCTATCTGATTTTCTTGATGGTTATCTAGCGAGACGCTACCAACAAACTTCTCGAATTGGAACTGTTCTCGATCCTATAGCCGATAAGTTCTTCGTAGTCACTGCATTAAGCACATTCCTTCTAAATGGTCAAATGTCCATCTTTGAAGCTTGTGCGATGCTTTGCAGAGATTTTTCGGTCATAGTTTTCGGATTTTACCTACTTCTATCTGGAAACATATATAAGTATCATTTCCGTTCAATCTGGTCGGGTAAATTAACGACTACCGCTCAGCTATTAATGCTAACAGCTTTAACGGTTAAACTACCTGTACAATCCTCTTTTTACAGTATATTCGTTTTTCTTGGTGGAACTGCACTCATTGAACTTTACCTCTCGGATCATAGCTTCATCCCACCAGAACTGAAACGTAATAAGAAGAGTAAGAAACAAACCGGCAATATTTAGTAATTAACGTTTTACTTACTAATGTCATACCAAATTAACTTGAAGAATCGGGATTTTGACAAAGAGAAAGCCTCGTATTTGAGAGATCGTAAGTCGATCAATATATGGACTTACGATCTTTCAGATACGAGGCTTTCTCACTTTAACCTAAGCTGCACATACCGGGTTTATAACCCTTATACCGTACTAAGCGCTGACAGCCTGAACCTCATTCTCATCGTTAAGCTGACCTTCTGCCAAAGCTTTGTCTTCATTACGTGCGACATTAGCGAATTGCACGCCAAGCGAACGTACAGCTGTAATCCATCCCGTAATAACTGCTAAGATGATAATTGCGACATAAGAGGCACTTGCTGTCAATGAACCAAAGACAAGGATCAATCCTTGGTGAATAAGGGACCCACCAGACTTTCCACATCGAGAACCGACGCCATCAATAGCCGCTTTACCGTTAAGTTTTGTTTCATGATCTAGAGGAATAAAAGCCATCTCTTTTGTCGCGTCAAATACAGAGTACTTCATCGCTTTGCTAAAACAATTTTGCATTGCTCCAAAGGCGACGGCAATCGTCAAGGGTGTTAAGCCAGTCAAGGCAAAAGCTATTGGTCCTAGGGTACCTTGGAAAATCATGAATGCAAAAAATCCCATGCAAGAAATGAGCATGATAACTGGGGTTATCATTGCGGTTCGAGTCCATCCAAATTTTGCAAAAAGCCGTGCCATAAAAAGAGACATGAGTGTCGATACACACCCAATTGCTGAAGTCACATTATTCAAAAACCTATTGAACTCCTCAGGCTCCGGTTTGAGTGTTCGCAGCTGATCTTTCCACACAACTTCTGCTAAGTTAATTGTTAGGTTATAGGCCAAAACGAGAATTGCAATACACAGAAGGTAATTCGAGTTAGAAAGAAATGAGAAGCTATCTTTAAGAGAGAGTTTTTTCTTATTTTTCTTCAACTCGCTTTTGTTCTTATGTAGCTCATCAAAGGAGGAGTCATTTAACACATTTTTATTCATCCAACGAAAGATAACCATAATCACAATACCACAAAGGGAAACGAGTAACATCAAGAACATCAATCCCTGTTCAAAGCTGTCGGTGGTGAAGAAGTTGAAAGCAAAACCAGCACGATTGCCAGACGCCAAGTAGTTGGCAGACTGTCCCGCAGCGATTGCGGCTATGTTTGAGAAGATACTAAACACACTGTAGAAGCGTCTTGCCTCGCTGAGCCGAGTCACTTCGTTGGCAACCCCCCAAAATATCACAGATAGAACAAGGCTTCCCCAAAGCTCACACATTACATAAAAAATAGTAAAGGACCAGTTACAGAGCATCGCAATTAGTCCACTAAAACCCTCAGGGAGGGCCACACTCAGCGTTTCCGTTAAATGATGCGGATGCAATTGGTCTCGAAATGGATAAAGAACGAATCCAAAGAGCGTGTAAAAACAAATGAACATCGTCACCATGATATAAAACGCTCGTTCTTGACTATAGTGGCTAGAAAGATAGGTATAAAACAGGGTCAGTAAAACTGCACCAGGCAGCATGGCCCAAAGCTTAATGAAAGGGATTACCTCGGCACCAGAAGCAGTGACGACAACGGTATCTTTCAAATTTCTTACGATGCTATAATTGAAACAAACGAGAAACATCATGAACAGCATCGGCAAAAATTTGCGCAACTCATAGCGATGGATCGGCCAAATAAAGGATCGGAACTTACCAAATGCTTGAACTTCTGTATCGGACATTGAAATTGCCTTTTAAAAGTAAATTTACAACTAATTATCTACTGGATAACTGAAAAACCTTACTATTAAGGAATAGTTTATTCAGTATCCACTTTATTAATCTTAAAACGTCTATGCCGGCTGCTCTGTTAATTCCTCATCACTGCCAGCCGCAATAGTCGCTTCGATTTCAGTCACTTTCACGTCGCCACCTTTTATCGCGGTCAGCGCGTTAAACTGCTTGCCTAGCAAGCGTGTTACAACAATCCATACCCCTATAACTGATGCAAGTAGTCCAGCAACATAGGGCATACTCCTCGTAATATTAGTAAATACAATAAAGAGAGATTGGTGGATAAAAGATCCCGATGATTTCCCTAACCTAGAACAGACTCCATCAATAACAGCCTTTCCTTTGAGTTTACAGTCAGGAGATAGTGGAATTAATGCCATTTCACGTGTTTCATCAAATACGGTATACTTGGCAGTTCGGCTCATTATATTTTGCAGGGATCCGAAGAAAACAACGACAGCGAGAGGTGTCATACCCGTTAATCCGTAAAGTAAATCAGGATACTGCTCTTTTGCAAAGTAGGAACTGAAAAAGAGGATACTCGTTATTAAAAGTATTCCTGGCGTCAACATTGCTGTAAACGACCAGCCAAATCGTCGTACAGAGTTCCCAGCAACAAACATCGAAGTAAATGTGGCAAAGCAACCCATGATCATCGTAATTTTTGCCATGTAGTAGTTATAATCTTCCTTGTTAGGGTACAGAATGCTCACTTCATGTTTCCATACAACTTCAACGAGGTTAATGACGACATTGTAGGTAATGACAATGACAGCCAGGTAAACGAGGTAACGGGACCTCATTAGGTACTTAAAACTGTCTCGCATGGAGACATTACCACGAACTTTTTGCTCTTTCCTAGCTTCATCAGGATCGTAATAACGTGGATCCCTTAATACTTTAGTGTTGAGCCAGCGAAATATCACCATGATCAAGATACCTACAGCGAGAACAGTGCTGATTAATAAGATCATTGTCTGTTCCCAGGCGGTGTTTCCAAAAGGCAGATTCGGGTTATATTCACCAAGACACATTTGCATCGACAGCCAACCAGCAATTATCCCGGAACTGTTAATCCCAACACCAAAAAGAGCGTAAAAACGCTTGGCTTCTCCCAGTCCTGTGACTTGATTTACAAATCCCCACATGAGCAGTGAAAGAACGATGTTCCCCCATATTTCCGACATGACATAAAACAGTGTGAAGGTCCAGTTACGAAATGCAGCAATCAACCCTTTAAGCCCGATGGGTAGCATGACTTGAAGTTTGTCTGCTAAATCATTAGGATGTAACAGGTCTCTATTTGGATAGAGAACGAATGTAAAGACTGCAAAAAAGAGGAGAAATAGCGAAATCATCGAGTAGAAAACCGTCTCTTGGTTAAATCTATTAGCCAGTCGAGTGAACACGAACGTTAGGAGAACTGCGCCTGGAAACATGAACCACACTTTGATAAAAGGGATCACCTCAGCACCAGAAGCCTTACCGTTAATTACTAGCGTGTCCTTCATTGTTCTAAGGACGTTATAATTGAAAGTGATGAGAAAAAAAATCAACAACATAGGCAAGAGCTTTCTAAGCTCGTACCGGTAGATGGGCCAAAAGAAACTCCGTAGTCTGCCAAACTCAGGATTTAGCTCTTCTGAATCGCCCATCTAGCCTCCTTCAGGCCACCTGCCTGGTTGCGATATCGAATATGTGGACAGAATATGTTAAACAATGGATATCTTCCCCAAATAGGATCTCTGAGCGAGTAGCGTGTATTTCAGAAACTTCCTATTATTAACATTCTACTTTATTTAAGCTTATATTTTATAAAATCAGGAAGTTAAATACAAGGGAAAAATACGGATTTGTTAGGGCAAAATAGAAACTTCCGGTTTTCTCCAATTTAGAAATTTCCGGTTTGGT
>JBCDHL010000197.1:0-4928 GCA_038750095.1 Chlamydiota bacterium | reverse complement strand
TTTTTGGCAAAGAGAAAGCTCTCGTAGCTAGAATATCATAAGTCGATGAATATTAATCAATATTGAACGACTTACGATATCCCAGATACGAGGCTTTCTCAAAGTCAAAATTCCAAATTTTGAATCACGATCGGTATAATTCGGTATATGTTAACAACTCAATAGAGCAGTCGCTAAGGTATCATGTGCTATATGCCCTCCTACAGCACCAGCGAGTCCGAGGCCCGATTCCCTTATTAATCCCAAAACAATCCCAAATATTACCGCATCAAGAGCATGTATGTTCATTAAAGAATCAGAAAATTCACCTCCGTTTAAAAACATATATGTGCCTGTAAACAAACCAGCAGAAAGGATGGCTCGAGAAACTTTAGCAACATTAGAATTTAAAACCGATTCCTTGCCAGGAGCAATCCTCCCCACAATACCTTTAGAGATATCGGGCAGTAGATTTTTTTGAATCAATTGTCCGAATATAATTTCAGCTGCGATTGGGCCAATAATACATAAATCAAGTGTACTAATTGATTTTCTTTCAATAAAGTTACACACCTCTAGGTTAAATGAAGTAAAATCTGTTGCTGAAATTGAGCCAACGACCCGAAGGTGATTAGCCGCTGTATAACAAATAGAAATAGCGGAACCAATACCAAAACTTTTTAGATAACCACTAATAGAATCCTCTTCTCTTTTTTCTACGTTTTTTGTTGGTCCCATCACCTTAGACGATAAAGAATAACCTGTGTTATGTGAACACCTATCTAGACTCATATTTACTCCTTACATTTCAAATAATTATCGAATTCTCAATGAACATCGGTATTACCGTAGCTGGAACATTGTAATAAATCAATTTTTAAAAATTTTGAATTTATACAATTTGCTGGCTGAATTATACTCAAAAAAAAAACAATATGTTGTTTTACATTATGTCTAATAAAGCGCGATCTACTGGGTAATCGAAAATTTCGAGACTAAGGGTATTTATTATTGACAGTGAACACACAAACCATGAATCTCCACATTCCAGTTTGTGGGTTTGAATGTATTTTCCATTGCCCTTTCCTTTAAAGCTTGCGGAAGTTGACAAAGATGAGCCTCAATGACAATCCCACAATCATCACAAATCATAAATTGACTGCCTTGATGTCGGTGACCTGCACTACATGTTACATAGGCATTAAGACTCTCAATACGATGTAGAAACCCCTTTTCCACCCAAAAATCTAGTGCTCGGTAAACTGTTGGGGGTTTGGGTACGTCAATTACTCTTTCAAGTTTTTTTAGTATTTCGTAAGCACCCATTGGTTTAGAGCTAGCAGCTACAATTTTCAACACTTCAAGCCTCGGCTTAGTAAGCCGCTCTTTTTGCTGAATACAAAATGTTTCCGCGTGTGTGATAATCATCTGTTTTTTCAATGTATTTATACTCCATCAATGCACTAGTCATCTCAAAAATTATATTTTGGTTCTTGACATTCGATTTTACCAAACCTATAATGTTACATTATAACATTTCCTAAATCAAGAACATGGGCGAAAAATAATGCAAAAATCAGAAAAAAAACTCCCAGTTACAGTTCTTTCTGGCTTTCTAGGGGCAGGAAAGACAACGCTTTTAAATCATATTTTGAACAATAGAGAAGGGCAAAAAGTTGCTGTTATCGTCAATGATATGAGTGAAGTAAACATTGATGCAAGTCTTGTATTACAGGGAGAAAGCAATCTTTCGCAAACTGAGGAAAAGTTAGTTGAAATGAGCAATGGTTGCATCTGCTGTACGTTACGTGAAGACCTATTGATACAGGTACATGAATTAGCTGAGGAAGGTAAATATGATTACCTGTTGATTGAAAGCACAGGTATTTCGGAACCACTCCCTGTCGCAACCACTTTTGACTTCAGGGATGAAGACGGTAACAGCTTATCCGATGTCGCACAACTCGATACGATGGTTACAGTTGTCGATGCAGCCAATCTTATAAACAACTATAGCTCATCTGATTTTCTTAGAGACACTGAAGAGAGTCTTGGTGACGAAGATGAAAGAACACTGGTTGATCTCTTGGTTGATCAGATTGAGTTTGCTAATGTCATTATTTTAAACAAAACTGATTTAGTTTCACAAACCGAATTGGAAGTTAGTAAATCCATCATTCGTGGACTCAACCCAAGTGTAAAGCTCATTGAAACAACTCATTCTGAAGTTGACCTCAGTGAAGTGATGGGCACTGGGATGTTTGACCTCGAAGAAGCTCAACAGCACCCTCTTTGGGCTCAAGAACTTTACAATTTTAAGGATCATGTACCAGAAACAGAAGAATACGGAATAACAAGCTTTGTATATCGGGCGCGCGAGCCGTTTGAACCGGCAAAAATCCACGCATTTTTCAATCGTGAATGGCCTGGAGTTGTTCGTTCAAAAGGATTTTTCTGGATTTCAACACGTCCAGATTTTGTCGGTGAACTTTCCCAAGCAGGTGCCGTTGTTCGCCACCAAGGAGTAGGAAAATGGTGGGCCGTAACTCCAAAGAACCGTTGGCCAACTAGACCAGATTTTGATGAAATGATAAAACAACATTGGAACAAAGATTTTGGAGACAGAAGGCAAGAAATCGTATTTATTGGATTAAGTGCACTCATGAAAGAACAAGAAATACGTGAACAACTCGATGCGTGCTTAGCTGGAAACTACCTTGCAGATACTGAAACATATCAGAAATTACCAGATCCATTCCCTCAATGGCTTCAACAATCCTAATGAACGACTAGATGTTGATATCGATACCACGAGTGACCTCCGGAGTGATCGCATCGGTTCCTCCGGCTAAGTAATAGATAGCTCTAGCCGTTGGGTCTGTCTGAGCCCTCAAGCGGGGCTCTTCGACAAGCATATCTTTCAAAAGATCTCGGAATTGATCAGCAAGATCACGAAGTCTACCTTTATATAATCTCAACATAAGATTGATAGCTTCTTCACAATCACCATTACAAAAAAGGATTTCAAAATGAATTTTCAAGAGCCCCAACTACCAGTCGACTTTAGTGAAAGATATCCATCATCTACCGGGAAAGATCAAGCGAATGCTGGCTCACTTATGAACGCAATAAATACAGGGTGTTATTTTTCACATAACCACCGTCCTACGTTTCCAGTCTTTACAGACAAAATAGCAACCGATATTAAAACGATGGTCAATGACAATCCTGGATTGTTGCAATACGATGGTGGTCTATTTAGGTGTAGAAGGGGTGTAACACCACTTATGGCAGCATGTATTAATAAAAATATCCCCATGGAAATAATTGAGTTTTTCCTTGAACGTGGAGCCGATCCTGATGTAAAGATAAATGTAAGTGAACAAGAAACCTCCTTCATAGAAGACCTTGAAAGCAACATCAGTCTAATTGACAAAGATCGCTTGGAAAAGATTCGACAGCTCTTCAAAAAATACACTAAGGAAGATTTGGGGTAGACCATAAAGGATTGATGCTTCTCTAGTGTATCGATTTTACAACATCGAGAGGAATGATGATATACTTTAATAGCTGGAAGTGAAAGATGACCCGCAGACTGGTAATTGATGATGAAGGCCTGGGTCATGTACCGACAGCGAATTGAGGGCTAAAAGTCCGACATAAAATCCAGGCACAAATGTAGTTCTCATCATATTTTATTTTTGCGTGGTCTAATAGTTTGAAAAACTCTTTGATTGCATGCCAGGCTTTCAGCCTTCAATCCTATTCTATACATAACCCAGGCCTTCATTCGGTCGCAAGCTCCCTCATTCCAACCTGGGCTCGGCATATACCTGGCCTTCGGCCTTCATCATCAATTAAAAAACTTCATAAAACCTTTTATGCAGAGGTTCTGATAAAAACAATAATTTAGGTAGAATGTATTGATGAATTTGATCCGATTTTACAAAAGCTTACGTCCCATTGTTGATGGAGATGACAAGAAGAGCTTCTCCATCATATTTTGAACTTTCATCGCACATGAAAAAAGGCCAACAACAAGGAATTAAACACCAACGATATTTTTTACAGGGATTATAGTGGTCTCCTCGATCTTCGAAGTAACCACGATAGTTCCGGTTTACGTTAATTTGTTCCGCATATTCATATTTGTTCTCAGCTAGTTTTGCAATGAGAATCCGCTCGATTTTTTCAACGAGAGAACAATAACACTCTATTTCATACTCACGATACTCTACGAATCCACCTTCCTTAAGCTTTCTGTCATCCCAGAAAGATCTCATATCTGATGAAATATCATGATACCTATAACCATACACCTGTGGACTGATGAGGCATCTCTCAGCAACAGCATCTAGTCCGAAATGATTACAACAGAAATTATTAATTCCATAGGAAACCTGATAGTTATCAAGTTCTTTTCCACATGACTGCCAACACTTTAAATCAGATAACACCCGTTCTATAATCTCTTCTACGGCCTTATGGCAGACTGCATCAATATTTTGTTCATCAACAAAAGTTGATGCATACGTTTTAGCACTTTCAATCGTAATCTTGTCAAAATTCATAGTTTTTCCATTAATTAGGTTCTTATTACAAATTGGGGCAGCAGCCATCTAGCTTTGTCTCTCATAATAAATTCTCTCTACTCTAGTTCTTTAATTGATGATGAAGGCCGAAGGCCAGGTATATGCCGAGCCCAGGTTGGAATGAGGGAGCTTGCGACCGAATGAAGGCCTGGGTTATGTACCGACAGCGAATTGAGGGCTAAGAGCCCGACATAAAATCCAGGCACAAATGTAGTTCTCATCATATTTTATTTTTGCATGGTCTAATAGTTTGAAAAACTCTTTGATTGCATGCCAGGCTTTCAGCCTTCAATCCTATTCTATACATAACCCAGGCCTTCATTCGGTCGCAAGCTCCCTCATTCCAACCTGGGCTCG
>JBCDHL010000196.1:0-4996 GCA_038750095.1 Chlamydiota bacterium | reverse complement strand
ATTTTCGGTAAGGGATCAACCCTTACCTTCAAATCGAGGCTACGCATCTGGGCATAAAAAAGACCGTTTACGACAAGTTTGGGGTAGCAATCGGGGTCTAAGTACTTTCATCCAGAAAAAGTACAGAGTTGAGATTGGTACAAAAGTTCTTTAATTGAATTGCAGGAATCAGTAAAAATGGTGTGTGATTTTCCCTTAAAAGGTTTTGTATGAAAAATTTATTTGCGCTCCCTCTCCTCCTCTTGCTTTTTTCCAGTTGCTGCTTCCGTCCTTGCAGAGACTATTCTGTCGTTGGTGCTAGCGAGTTTGTGATTGATTCTTACAAAATCCGCCAGGGAAAACTGTCAATTTTGGAAATGGAAGGTGTTTGTGTTGATGACCTCTCATATGATGCAATGGATGAGTACATCGATGTTGTGGCTGATAACGATATTCTGAATATCGTTGTTTTTCACCCTACCCGTAAAGATATGATGGATTCCATTAATCACATCAATAATTTGGTGGGTGGATTCCGGGTCTACCAGGGGCGGGTTGATATCCCAGATATACCCCCTGTTACAGTGGCGGGGTTGACGCTAGATGATGCTCGTGAAAGAATTAAAGAGGCGTTTAACAGGCAAATTACTGACACCGAAGTTTTTGTTAAGTATCAAGATCGGCTTTCCAGAAAAGTCGAACTTGCCGGAATGGTCGCGACAGATTCTGTCCCTGTCGACGGAAGGATACGTTTGTTTGAAGTGATCGCCAAAGCAAAAATTCCCTACAATGCCAACCTCTATATGAGTTACGTATTGCGTGATGGAGAACCTCTTGCGATAGATCTACATAAACTGATGAATGAGGGCGACATGATGCAAAATATCGTAATGCGTGGGGGTGACAAAATATTTATCGCAGCACCTTCTGATGCCAAGGTGATGGTGATGGGAGAGGTTGGCTTACCTCGCCCTATCGACTTACCTTACGGATTTATGTCGCTTCGTGAAGCTCTAGTGCAAGCCCACGGCATTCCATTTACGGGGAATAAGCGCAATATTCAAGTGATCAGAGGTAACATTCCCTGCCCAAAAATTTATTGTCTCGCTTGGGAACATATCATCCATCTGCCAAATGATAGCTTACTACTGATGCCTGGTGATACTGTATATGTAAGTGAAAAACCAATTACAAAGTGGAACCGTTTCATCGACCAGTTACTGCCTAGTATGACAGGGTTTGAAGCAGGCTATGGATTATATCGACTGACTAGATAAAGGAAGGATAGATGGAGGATCATCAACAGACTAACGACCCGTATGTCGTCACTTTTTCTGACTTTTTAGGAGTGATTAGAAGGCACAGAAGAAACATTTGCATTGCGATAGCGGTCTGTACTTTTTTAGGTGCATTTTTTGCTCTCAACCGTCCTGTTAAATATTTGATCAAAGCATCCTTTAAAGAGAGAGGGTTTGCAAATAATGACGGAGCTGGAAAGGGAATTGGGGTGCTTCTGGGGCGTAAGTCGAGTGATAAACAGTCAGAAGCAAAAACATGGTTTACTTCTCACAACCTTCTTAAGAACTTGGTATTAACTTTAGATCTTCATGGGGCGATCTACCCGAAGAACAAACCTTTTTTCGAGTTTCACTGGGTTATGTGGAATAATCTAAAGGTTGAGTATTCCTATTATTTAAAGCGTCCTAGCCCTTACCTAAAGGAAAGTATTCGTCCCCTCTTTTTGAGTCATCTTGAGTATGAAGATGAGCTTCCTACCATTTTAAATTTACAGTTTCTCTCTGAGACAAATTATCTTCTCACAGATATTTATGGAGAGGAAGTTGGTCTCGGAAAATTTGGAGTGCCATTCGAAGGGGAAACGTTTAAATTCACTGTGAATCGTGATGAAAAGTATCCCTTAGAACAACCTGTTTATGAGGTATACTTAAACTCTACCGACGTTGTTGCAAAAGACCTGAAAAAGATCATTTCTTTGAAAAATGATCCCCTCGATGAAGAACTTGTGCATTTATCGACAATCCATCCCGACAGACAACGTGGTGCTGAGCTGATTAATACGTTGATCGCCATTTATAAAATCAATAAATCCAATGAGCAAAAACGTGTTGCTGATGAACAGCTCGCTTACTTAGAAGAACGACAAAATGAGGCGCAGAAGAACTTAAAAAGGGCAATGCATGAGTTTGCTAAAGAGCAGTCTAAAGACTTTGAAACAAGAGGTTTTGTGAACACTGACCGAGCCTTGGAGTTTCTTGCCACGAGACAGCTAGAGTACCAGCGACGTCTTCTCGCCATTGATTTAGAGAATAAAAGGTTAGAAAAAGTTTTAAAAGAAGGTTATGTCTTTTACGATCGCTATACCGTGGATGGGGACTCCACAGTTATCAATCAACTTCTTCAAGAGATTCGTCAGCTCAGACAGCAGGCAGACTCTATTAAGCTTTCCTTACAGGAGTCTCCGATTGCATTCGATGAGGATGAGGGTATTGCTTTTGACAGGCAGATGGCTGATCTTGAAGATACGCAACAGCTGATTATGGAGTTACGCGCAATCGAGAAAGAACTAGCGAATAATCACTTGCTTCTACCTTCAGACTCCCTGATGAATGACCCCCGTATCATGTTGCATAGCTGGTATGAAAAGCTCAAAGATTATCAACAAGAATATGAATGGTCACAACTCTCGCCAAGTGATTGGGAAAATCGTAAAATGCAGTTTGCGACATACATCAAAAATCTTATTAAGTTGTTTGAGGTTCACGAAAAAGCACTAAGGGAACGATTAGCCCATCATGGCGAGCTTAAAGATGAGTTCAAAGGAATTGATCTCAACTTGGCCAATGAACTTTTTATCGGTTATAACAGAGCTTTAAATGAGACGGAAACTCAACTTGTAAAACTGCAGTTTATTTTAGACAGTATCCAGCAGCCGAAGTTTGAGCTTAACTCCCTCTCATCGCAACTTAACGATTCAATTAGTCGCGATCTAGTTTCGAATTATTCAAGGCTGTTGTTAGATCTTCAGGACGAAAGTAATCGTAGTCAAAAAGAACAAGAGCGGATTCGTAACGAACTTTTACGACAGCGTAAATTTTTAGAAATGCATATCACCCAATCGATTTCTGTACTGAATTTGACTGCAGATCTGCAGAGAAACAAGATTGGAGCTCTACAAAAAATGACCCTTGCTCTGATTCAATTGAAAATTTCACTGTTGGAAAAACAACTTGAGAACTTTATCACAAGCCGTATCAGCAACCTAAACAACGAAAAACTCGTTATCGAAGAGGAGTTACATTCCGTTAAACGAGAAATGGCAACGATTCCGGAGTTGAAAATTTCTGAACAGATCATGCAACAACGCCTTGAACAAAGCAGAGATTTCCGCCGCGAAATCACCCACCTTGTAGAGTCGAAAAATATCACGAATAACTTAGAGGTTGTTCTTTCAAAGACCGTCGACGAAGCCATTGCTCCTATCTTCCCTCGTACACCTAACGTTTTGCTTTTTGCTCTCATTGGAATGGTGTTGGGTGCGTTCGGATCGGTCTTTTATTATTGTCTAATCGAAGCGATCAAAGGTGTGACATTAACAGCCGAAAACCTGCGAGAGATGAACTTACACGTTGCGGGTGAAATCACCTCTTCATCGGATGATAAATCCGTATACCGTCGCGCGATTCAACAGCTCACTAGTGGCCCAACCCCTAAAGGTTCCATTGCCGTTGTTGGCCATGGATCGATGAAAATGGCCAAAGGGTTGGCAGCACTTTTACAAAAAAGAGGGGATAGCGTTGTCATCGTGTCTTTGGCGTTTGAAAGTAAAGGAGCTTTACATTCAGGTGGCTGTCTCTTGGATTTCCTCGAAGGAGGCGGCGATTTTCCCGAAGCAGGGCAAATAGATGGCATCAATTATCTAGGTCCTCGTAGGGTGTCTTCGTTTGGATCTGAACTGATCGCTTCGGAACACTTCTCACGGTTTGTTGAACAAATGGAGAAAAGGTATCGCTGGGTACTTTGTGTTTCTGATGCTTCTGTAGCAACGGCTGAAGGTGAGCTAGTAGTTAGCCTGTTTCATCGTGCCTGTGTTGTTCTTAATGATGAACGTCTCGAAACAATTCGTGATGTCATTCGTATGGCAAAACAGGAATCATCAATCTATATGTCGTTTATTAAAATTGCCGATTTTTGAGATTATACTGAATGAAATTGCAAATTACACTTGATAGTGATTCTTTTTGCCTCTGACTTTGTGTTCGATCTTGGTAACTTGTCTAAGTTACCTGCGATCTCCACACCACGTCAAAAGTAAAAATCTCTGACTATCAAGCGTAATTTCCAATTTCATTCAGTACACGTCTAAATAAGTAAAATTTAAAATTATTAAGCACTTTCTATTTGTAGATTAACAAAATTTATGATATTATTTTTTCTTTAAAAATCATTTCGAGGAGTTAAATAGTGACAAGTGTTGTAACAAACAAACCAATTTTGGTGGAGAGCTCAGATGGATTGGAACAACTGGCAAGAAATGAGTTTGTTCTTTTTAAATTTAAAAGATATGAGATCCTTCAAAAAGAATTAATTGAGATAGATAGTGATTGGTTTTTTGCTCATGTCGAAACTTCAATCGAATATGGCTTTCTTGATGCATCAGAAGATACTGCATCCGTTTATTTGAACCCCCTTGCAAAATCAAATACAATTAGTGGTAAAAGGTTATACTTGGGAGATTACTTAGTAAACCCTAAAGTTGAGAGATCTATACAATACAGGCGACCAACTAAACAAGAGGAGCAACGGGTTCGCAAGATGATCAAAAATAATAGTGCATATTTCTATGATACCTCTCACAAAGTTCAAAAATTTTCACCTGAAAGGAGTAAGTCCGAGTCTGTTCAAAAAGTATATCATACTTCAAAATCTTTGCACCCAATGATGTTCTAGAAATTCGGTTATAACTAAATAATTTTAGGTCAGTACAGAAGACTTGAGT
>JBCDHL010000195.1:0-5021 GCA_038750095.1 Chlamydiota bacterium | reverse complement strand
CCGCCACCGGCACCCAGACCTCTACCCGATGCTTTGATTGGTCAGCAGTGGGCTTTGGTTTCGTTGCCGGCGCAAAACTTTACCGATATGCCTGAGTGGCCAATTGGTTTTGGCGAAGCTTTTCCGCCTCAGTTTGCTGGGGTGGCTGACGATGTCATGGTGCCTGGATTGGTGATTTTTTCACCACGGGCGCAACCGTTGGCGGGATGGCTGTCGGGTTTAGAGGTCAGCGAACTGCGAGTCGAAGCAGGCAACACCCCACGGCTGATTTTAGAAACGGGCGGCGCTGATAGTTGGGTGATTGCGGTGCTGGATACTCCGGAACTGCAAACCGAATCGGCAAACTTTGACGCTGCCAAACAGCAAAGTAATCAGGTACATTTTCTGGCGGTACAAGCGGATCCCGATACGGAAGCATTTGCTGGATTCTGGTTAATGCAGGGATTGCAGTTGGGGTAAGGAAGTGTGAAGGGCCGGAAGGTGACATGCTCTCTGCTCAATTTATCCAAATAAACTGGCGCTCCAATGTCAACGGCCCGCTGCCGCACATCTAAACTTGGCGACGTTAATTCATCCTGCTCATCTGGAACGACGACATTTAATTTGCTGCCGCACCCAGTCCAAGGCTGCCTCTGGGGTGTTAATGTCCCCTTCGGCGTGGGCCAGCTCCGCCGCCGCCAATAGCTGACCAATATGCGGCCCCGGACGCATGCCCAACTGCTGAATCAAATCACGACCGCTGATCAGCGCCGAAGGATGGGCTACGGGGTCAGCGGCATCCAGAAAGCGGTCAATCAGCTGAGTCAAAATTTCCCAGGGAACGCCTTCTGCCAGACCAATCAGCACCAAAGCAATGAAACTGTTGCCAGCGGTTTTGAATAATTTATATTGTTGACGCCGTGACCGGTTGCCCTGGACGATCGCCCGCAGGCATTCCTCACCCCGCAAGATGGCCAGCACGGCTTGCTGTTCCGCCCGGCTGTATTTAAAGTGCATCAATTCAGTTTCGGCGATCGCACAACGAATTACCGTTCACTGCTTCCAGAGAGCACTAAATCCTTTGAGAAGTACAAAAGAAAGAGTAGCATATGGTGCAGCGATACCTTTTGCATCCGTCTATTGGCTACTGTCAACTACAGGGTGTTTTCCAGCTCCAAGTTTTGGCGTAAGTATTGTAGACACACTCACCTACACACCTATTGCCTATATTAAATACTCTAGGTATTCAGACAAACAAGTGATAAATCACCTTAAAAGACAGGATCTAAAAAACGTAATTAGGCAAATTTCAAATTTGCTAGATAAGCACCAATCATATTTTTTTAGTAAATCACAACAAATAAATACGGAAACAGGAAGATCTCATAAAAAAGAGTTTATTACCACTACTCTAGCACCCAATCAACTCGCAAAAGATGTGGCTATTCAACTACTTGAAATTGAAAATATTCTGTCTTCAAAGGACAACTTCGGTCTAACGCATGAACTAAATATCACAAATGGATTTAGCTCGAAAATAAAAAAATTTCAAGCCTCCCCAAAGGTTACTTCTTCAACAAAAATATCAAAAATTAAATTAACATCTTAAAGGGGTGTTTACGAAGTGAATTTTCCTAGAGAAAATTCGCTTCGCGAAATTACTTTCTCCCAAAAATTCTACAAAGTCGAGAAAGTTTTTGCCACTACCATTTCAATTTTTTTTATCGATGCGCCTATTTTCCTTCGGAAAATAGGCGCATCGATAATGGCTCAAAATAACAATTTCTTGCGTAAAAGTTATTAGAGAATGTATGGTTCCTTTTTTGTTAACACCAGGGGTGCTGGGTTACATTTAAATGTAATCGTAGCTGAGAGAGTCCCTTATACCTGATCTGGGTAGAGCCAGCGTAGGAAGAGTGAATGCATCATACAAGAAATTCTTTTTCTTATAGCGAGCGTGATTCCAAATTTGGAATTTTGGCTTTGAGAAAGCCAATTTTTAAAACACGATCGGTATATTTTCTTTTTATTGTGCCTTCCTGGTGGTTTTATCTGATCAAATCAGGAGGTTCACATGTATTCTATTATTCGTTCTTTCTCATCTTTTTCCAGAGAAATTCCAAATCATCGGTTATCTTTTGATCTTGCCATTTACCTAGTAGCTAATAGGCCTTCTTTCCAAAGCGAAAAGTTGTTTTTAGAGAAGATTAGAGCTGCGGTCAAAGGAGGTATATCATGCGTACAATTCAGAGATCATGAAAATAATCTTTCTACAACAATAAGAACTGCTCGTCGAATTAAAGAAATAACAAGAGACGTTCCTCTTTTCATTAATACTCTATCGCCATTTGAAGTCGTTAAAGCAACAGCTGCTGCAGGCGTCTATCTTGAAGAAAATTTTTCTTATTTAGAAGCGAGAAAAATACTTGGTAAAAACCTAATTATTGGAGTGCCTGTAAAAACGATTGACGAAGTTTTATCAATTCAACTCGCACAAGAAATCGATTACGTAAGCGTCAAAATATCTGCATCTAAGAAAACATGTCCTCGAAATGATCAATTATGGGGGCTGGATGGTTTGCGCCGGGTGCGAACTATTACACCTCATCGCATCGTTGCAATTGGAGGACTTAATTTATCTTGTATTGAACCTGTTTACAAAGAGCTGCATTCCAACGATGGGATAGCAATGGCAGGTGGATTGATGGATGAGGAAAGTCCGGATGTCACTATTCAAAATATACTGTCCATCCGACAAAAAATTTACAGGAGGTAACTTGAGAACAGCTTCTTATAAAAACCTAGCAAATGCCTGTCTTGGTAATTTGTTTGAACACTATGACACAGCCCTATTTGGATTCTTATCACCATTTTTGGCTCCTATTATTTTCCCTGAAAAAGATCCAATAACAGCTCTTATCTTAACCTATGCCATCATCCCCCTGGGAATGTTGGCTAGACCTATCGGAGCTTTATTATTTGGCTATATCGGGGATGCGTATGGAAGAGAGCATTCGTTATTTTTAACGTTATCTGGTATGGGTGTTATTTCAGGATGTATCGCTTTTAACCCCGACTATCAACAAGCTGGTATTTTAGCTCCGCTTTTTCTTTGCTTAGGAAGAGTATTACAAAACTTCTTAGCAGCAGGAGAAACGATGGGAGGTGCTGTCTATCTTTTGGAAAATAGTTCAGAAAAACATCAAGATCTAATCAGTAGTTTTTATAGCGCTTCAGCAATGGGAGGTCATCTTTTAGCTTCTCTAGGGGTGTATCTAATCAGCCAATACTTTTCTATCAATCTTGGATGGAGATTTCTTTATTTATGCGGCTGCATCACGGCCGTATTTGGTTGCATGTTTCGACGCCCCTCTTATGCCATACGATCTGTTACATCATTCTCAAACACCTTTAGACAATTAAAAACTACGCTTTGGTTAAATCGCAGTACGCTAATGATTATAGTTTTAACCTCTGGATTTGCGCATGCGACATATTCAATTGCTCTGGTCTTAATGAATGGTTTTATTCCACTTGTAACTTCACTTACAAAAACTGAAGTCATAAAAATAAATACATATTTGTTAGTTTTGGATTTTTGTTTACTACCTCTCTTTGGCTGGATAGCTTCAAAAGTTTCTCGAGAAAAACTGATGCTTTTTGTTTCTGTTGGAGCCACTTTATGTGCAATACCATTATTGGTATCTTTCAAAGGAGCTTCCTTAACAGAAATCATTGGCATCAGAATTTCTTTCATAATTTTCGGGGTTGCCTTTTTTGCTCCTTTCCATGCCTGGGCACAACAGCTTGTTTCTCCTAATGGTCGATATGTTATTATTTCATTTGGTTATGCTCTAGGTTCGCAACTTTTAGGTAGTCCTACCGCAGCCTTGTCTCTTTGGAGTTTTCAAAAAACAGGAATGGTCTCAAGTGTTGCGTGGTATTGGATGTTTTTAGGGGTTGCCAGTAGTTTAGCATTAATGAAAGGTGAAAGCATACTTTTAGCAAAGAAGCAAGCCTCATGAGTAGCAGAAGCGATTTCTTAGAATCTGATGTTCTTCGAAGTAGTATGTGGGGAGTTTTGAGAGGGATAGCTGTAGACACATTAATTTATCCTCTGGATGTAGTAAGAATCCAACAGCAATGCACAAATGATTCAAAAAAATGTTGGATGATAGCAAAGAAATTATTTCAAGACAAAGGGTACAGCACCTTTTATAGAGGAATATCTCCTCAACTTCTACGAACGGGTATGAAACAAGTCTGGTGTTGGCCAATGATTACAGGGATGCCACCTTTACTTAATTCTTACTGTTTAAACGGTATCCAACAACAGATTATAACCGGAGTATCTATTGCAACAGTAGATGCAATAGTTACGACGCCTCTAGAAAAACTCAAAATTTTTTCAATATTGACCAGAAAAATACCATTTTCATTCGTTGATGTTTATCAAAAAGGTTGGCAAGGATTCTCAGCATATTGGGCAAAGCGATCAATAAATATGGTTACATTTTTAATCGCTCAACACTATTTCAGAGAGTGTAATCGCAAACAAAATGAAGAATTGGAGCCTTTATTGCTAATAAAAACAGGAACGCAAGTAGCTCTGGCTGTGAGCCTTGTTGGAGCTCCGTTCGATATGGTAAATACAATAAAACAAGCTCATAATGTCAACTTTACACATCTCTTTTCAAGACACGGATTAGCTCATCTGTATAGAGGAGCACCGCTTTTTGCAACTTCCTTAATTATTCATAATATCGCGTCAGTTCTCGTTATTGAAAAGCTTACGAGAAAATGATCAACATTCACAATCTCGACTGTGTACATTTTCTGGACGAAATTACTGAGA
Organism: Chlamydiota bacterium; assembly: GCA_038750095.1. GTDB lineage: Bacteria > Chlamydiota > Chlamydiia > Chlamydiales > Criblamydiaceae > JAJFMC01. The sequence continues at coordinate 187 of JBCDHL010000195.1, read as the reverse complement.
GAAGCATAGCCCAGTTTAATAAATTTTTCCTTAAGAGAACAACTATAAATAATTTTGAAACACGACTGGTATAAAAACATTTAAGAGAACTATGAGTAGACGATAATTAAAAAGGTTGGCCAGAACTGGAATCGAACCAGCGACACAAGGATTTTCAGTCCTCTGCTCTACCAACTGAGCTATCTGG
>JBCDHL010000194.1:0-5067 GCA_038750095.1 Chlamydiota bacterium | reverse complement strand
TTTCTAGAAAACTTGCTACACTACCCCCGCACAACCATCCGATGTGAAGTTATAGAAAAAGATGGAGCGAAAGAACTTTTAGCATTCAAAACCCGAGCACCTAGGCCTGAAAAGGATTTAGCCAACACTCACATCCATAACGAATTGAAACCAATAATAAATCAGGGCTTAACAAGATATCAAGAATGGGCAGATGCTGCAAAATCAGAAACATACCGGAAAACCCCAGAAGAATACAAGACTCTTGCTTTGGTAGAAGCTGCATATCGAGGAAAATTCGAAAGAGTGAAATACTGGATCAAAACTGGTGCACAAGTCAACTCGAATATACATTCACATCATACTGATGCTTCAGCCCTCATGGCTTCTTGCGATATTGGTCATACTCAAATAGCCAGGGTGCTGATTGGTGCAAAAGCAGACGTTCGCTATAAATCAAAGTTTACTCAAGGAACTCCACTTCATGCAGCTTGTAAAGGGGGTTACACAAAGACTGCTCAACTTCTTGTAGATAATGGTGCTGATGTAGATGAAATGAGTAATGTTTATAATGTAACACCTCTTTTCTTGGCAAGTATGGATGGTCATACAGAAACTGTTAAGTATCTCCTTAGTAAGAACGCTAATATTCATTTATTCAACAGTAATGGAGACACCCCTTTTCAAGCAGCTTGTCAAAATGGGCATGAGGACGTTGCAGAACTGCTGGCTAGCAAATTACCGAAGATCTCTTCAGGAAGCTCGCCTATTTTTACCACTTCACAATATGGGCTTAAATTCTTAACCAAAAGGTTGATTGAATTGGGGTATCCAGTCGATCCTGTAGATTATAAAGGATTCACACCATTATTTATAGCTTGTTTCAAGGGTCAGTTCGAGATGGTTCAAACCCTCATTGATGCTCATGCAAAAATAAATCACACAACAGAGTCCTCTTGGACTCCTCTTCATGCTGCGTGTCAGGAGGGACACCTAGATATTGTTAAATTTCTTGTAGATAAGGGTGCTCAAATAAATCAAACAAACGCCAACGGGGAAACTCCTCTTTTTATAGCTAGTATGAAAGGTCACGCAAACATTGTTCAATATCTCCTCTGTAAAGGGGCTGATAGGAACCTTTCGAATAAGGATAAAATCACTCCTTTGTATGCAGCTCAATATAATAGACATCAGGACATAGAAAAGCTGCTTCAAGACGCAAATTCGGTAGGTTAAGACCCTTCCAACTTTTCGGTTTTTAGAACACGAAGAAAGTCGCGAGTTTCATCAACAACAACACCCGAAAGAGCACATAATCCGATTAGGTTGGGTATAGCCATTAACCCGTTAAAAACATCAGAAATCCTCCACACAATGTCTAACTCCAAAACGGCTCCGGGTATAATGATCAGTGTAAAAATGGCTCGATAATAGGGAACAGAACGCTCTCCAAAAAGATACTCGCAACATTTTTCACCGTAATAGGCCCATCCTAGTAGGGTTGTAAACGCAAAAAGAACCAAGCCAATGGTTACAACATACCCTCCCCAAGGAAATACAGACTCGAATGCCGCAACAGTCATGGATGCTCCGGTTAACAGTTTTCCTCCAGGACCATACTCACCTAAAACGCCTGTCACACCTAAAACAAGGCCTGTTACTGTACACATCACCACCGTTGCAAGAAAACAACCTGTCATCGACACCAGCGCTTGTCTACCTGGAACGTCTGTTTGTGCCGCCGCCGCCGCGATCGAAGCTGTCCCGAGACCTGCTTCACTAGTCATCAATCCACGGCTGACTCCCATCTGAATCGCTATCAATAGCGTTGAACCAGCAAAACCCCCAACAGCTGCCTGCCCGGTAAATGCTGAAGAAAATATGGTGGCAATCGTTTCTGGAATCATGTCATAGTTAACAACTAAAATCACACCTGCACCCGCGATATAGAATAGAGCCATCATAGGCACAAGAAAAGAGGCTACCCGCCCAATGCTTCTAATCCCACCAATCAACGTGAGACCCGTCAGGAGAGCGATTATCACACCCGTCCACATAGGGTCAAGGGAAAATAGAGAAGTCATCACATCAGCAACAGAGTTAGACTGCAGCATGTTGCCCCCTCCAAACGCAGCGATACAACCGAAAATTGCAAATGCAATAGAAAGCCACTTCCATTTAAGACCATATTCAATGAAATACATAGGGCCACCGCACATTTCACCACGGTTGTCGGTGGTTCTATATTTAACCGCCAGCGCAGCTTCTGCATAGCGTGTTGCCATTCCGATAAGTGCTGTCACCCACATCCAAAAAAGAGCACCCATTCCACCGATAACAATAGCAGTGGAGACCCCCGCTATATTTCCGATCCCTATTGTGGCGGCGAGTGCTGTCATTAACGATTCGAAGTGGCTAATATCCCCTTTTTCCCCTTCGTAATGTTTATTACCAAACACGAGTTTCAATGCATATCCCAGATACCGAAACTGTATTCCTTTCAGGACGATGGTTAGATAAAGACCAATCCCAACAATCATGAGTAATAGGGGAAAGCTCCACAACACCCCATAAACTGTGTCCAATAATACAATCGGTAATGCGGTTATATCGATATCCATATCATCCCCTAATTGGTTTGGATAATCTTCTAATGTTTACTTTTTTCCCTGCGCTATTTCCTTCTCAGCCACTAACAAAAACTTTCTCGTTTCTGCCTTGATCACGCCAGAAAGAAGTACTAAAGCAATAATATTAGGAATCACCATGAAAGCATTGGAAATATCGGCAATATGCCAGATCACCTCCATTTTCAATGTGGCAGAAGGGATGATCACTAGTGTAAACAAAATACGATAAAACCAGATATAGCTCTCACCAAGAATATACTCACAACACTTCTCTCCATAATATGCCCAAGCGATGATTGTAGAGAAAGCGAAGAGGACGAGTCCAACTGTGACGATATAACTCCCGCCTGGTAATGAGCTACCAAAAGCAGCAATAGCGAGCGGAGCCCCATTCACCATCGTCCCATCGGGATATGTGGAACCAAAAACCTGACTCACAGCAATCACCAATCCAGTTATCGTACAGACCACACCAGTACTCAAAAGCGCCCCAGTCATTGTGATCATCGCTTGCCTACCTGGTGAGTCTGTCTTTGCTGCTGCTGCTGCTATCGAAGAAATTCCCAAACCAGCTTCGTTAGAGAATATACTCCTAGAAACACCCATCTGGATTGCTATTAATAACGTAGCTCCAGAAAAACCACCCAGTGCTGCTTGCCCCGTAAAAGCACTAGTAAAAATAAGGATTATAGCTGCAGGAACATGTTGAATATTCATGAAGATGATGATACAGCCTCCCACCATATAAAAGGTCGCCATCAAAGGTACGAGAACTCCAGCAACGTGACCGATACTGCGAACACCACCGAGAATGACAAGGCCTGTGAGAATAGAAACAACAGTCCCTGTTATCCACGGGTTTACATACCAAACAGTGCCTACAGCTTCAACGATGGAATTTACCTGTACCATATTCCCCGTACTAATGGCTGCAACACTCCCGAAAATTGCGAAGAGGATCGCCATCCATTTCCATCCTAGCCCATATTCGATATATTCCATGGGCCCACCAATCATTTCTCCCCTGTCGTCGACCTTCCGATATTTCACGGCGAGTAAGGATTCCGCATATTTCGTAGCCATCCCAACAAAGGCAGTCACCCACATCCAAAACAAAGCGCCGAGTCCACCAATGGCAACAGCAGAAGCGACCCCTACAATAGCGCCAGTTCCAATTGCTCCGGCAAGGGATGTCATCAAGGCTTCAAAATGGCTAATATCGCCTTTTGCACTGTCCTTTTTCTTGGCGACTACCTGTTTTAATGCATACCCCATGTAGCGAAACTGCACGCCCTTAAGTAAAAGCGTCAGGTAGATACCCGCACCTAATAAGAGTGCTAGCAGTGGGGGACCCCAAATATTTTCTTTGATCTGCTGTAGAATACTCTCGATTTGTTCCATGAAACCTTCCTCTAGGTGAACAACAGACGAGCATGATGAGTAGAATTATCGCATAAATATCGAAAATAGAAACACTTTAGATCGTCTTGTAATTACCGTAGGCAGATTGTATAGGGAAATCATTTTTTTGTCTATTCTACTAGAGTAAACGATAAAGTTAATATTTTAAAATAAAATTATTCTATTTACCTCTCTACTATATCGGTTTTGCAAAATCAAAATAGCGAATTAATAAATTGAATCCAAATGTTAACTAGAAACACCTCTTTTTGTACCTTGTCCGAATTCGGGATTTTGCAATTCTCTTACATCTTGCTCACATACAATAACCTCACAAACAATAGATGAGCATGTGTAGAAGCGATGGCTCTGATCAATAGTATTCCCATCTATATCTTTTGGAGGATTCTCCAGGCCGAAAGCTGCTTCAAAACTAACCTTACTATAAGTTAGAAAACGGTTAGCTGCAGAGAAAACATCCGCACGAGGATTATTTTTAATACGCAAACTCCGAACTGATGACGCAGCCGATGTGACTAAATTTACATTTTCTGTACTGAGGTACATTGATTGTAGTTTTTGTACAATATTTAGAGCTGATATCCGCTTAGAAATCGACAAGTTATTTTGATAATTTCTATATTTGATGTTTTCATAAACTTTACTAGCAAAGATATCTAAGTCAACTTTATCGTTCGAGTCATCGATGGTGACATAACGCCATCCACCCCATGTAACAGCCGCCTGCGTTCTGGAAACCCAATCATCGAGTTGGTTTAAAGGTGTTTGACTACTTACTTCGTTTACCATTTTTTCAAGCTGGTTCATCTTACACTCCTATGGTTTTATATCCACTGCTATCCTCTATTTTTTTCTTTAATGAAATCAAGTTTAATCTTTAACCCTCTACAGGATACAAGATGATACAGATATTATACTGAATGATATTGCAAATTACGCTTGATACCCATTCTTTTTGCCTCTGACTTTGTGTTCGATCTTGATAACTTGTCTAAGTTGGCTGCGATCTCCACACTTCCTCAGAAGCAAAAAACTC
>JBCDHL010000193.1:0-5077 GCA_038750095.1 Chlamydiota bacterium | reverse complement strand
TGGAGGGGGTGGAGGGGGCTGGCTCATTTGAGTGTATAGTTGGTGGTTATAAGTATTTGGAGGTCCACTCTGCGGTACTGTACTATTTAGAGCGCCACTGTGCGGATTTTGGATATTACCCCCCTGATTCGTGTGTGTTGGGAGTCTTCCACTGAGGGTTCTACTTACAGTTGGATTGTGAGAGACGCTGACCATAGATGGTCGTTGATTTGATGATACCACTGGAGTTTCTTGGGGATGAGAATTAGTTGCTGTTGAATCAATGCGAACTTGTTTTCCGGATTTATCAAAATGATTATTAATTAATTTGATAGCGGTTTCTCTTGCCTCTTTGAATTGAACTCCAGGAAATACAATATAAGCTACCTTAATATGAACGCGTGCATTGTGTGGGATGTTTTCAGATGGGTCTACTTCAATGCCCATTCCATTGATGTGTTCTCTGAATTTGATAAAAAGGTCTTTGTTGATAACCATTTCTTGGGAGAACAGCTTTTGCGATGGGTATCTTGCACGAATGTCTTTCATTATTTGATCCTTGAGATCGACATTGCTAGATGTATGCAGTTCAAAAAAGTTAGCTGTATCAAGCATGAACTCCTTCTGAGTGTCATTTCCAGGTTGAATGTCGCCATACCAATTCTTGATCAATTCCATTGCAGATGAGGCATTCATTGTGTTATTGATGAATATTACTTACCGTGAATTCGCGAATGTTGATAAATATATTCGGATAATTAACTCGCCAATAGAGTTAAAGAAAGAAAATAAAAAACAGTTGGTCTTCGCAAAGACGATTGTTTACTAAACTAAAATTTAAGGTTAAAGAAAGATAATATATATGTTCGTCTTGTCGTCCCTTTTGACAGAGAGAAGTTATAAAGAAGCGTTTAAATAAAGAAAAAGTGACCTTGAAGATTTGAAGTAATCCCTTACGTGTTCCTCGTCGCCGAAATCGTCACCTTGCTGACTATGATTCCGAAAACGGGAGTTACCCAACTCGATAAGAATTTTCAACGCCTTATTTCCATATTACTCAGTCTAACCGTGTATTGTTAAACTGTTGACAGGAAATCATGGCTTCCTTGTTTGGGTAAAATAACAAACTACATAATGAGTGTCAAAACTAATGACAAAAATATCCCTAAGAATCCCATATTTCCAAGAGTAGCTTTTCTCATTAGTTGATAAGGTCAACACTCGTCATTTTCTTTTCTTACAACCCATCGCTCAACTTCCATGTCAGCTTTTCCGTGCTTAACGATTCTTGTAAGAGGCTCATTAACAGTTATCTTAGTGAAAGCATCAGCTGGGTTACATGTAGATCTGGCAAATCCAATGTCTGATATTTCCATTGACTCATATCCGTGGCGTACCGACTTGATGTCAATCATTAAGCGCTTTTCGATAGACGATGAGTTCTTGGTAATTATATCGAATAAGCTCTTAGAATCAGTAATTATTCTAAGCGGAACTTTTTGATTAAGGATGATTTCCAGATCTTGTTTAAGAGTAAAAGCATAATCAAAAGCATCTGCCATTGCGTAAACTTCTGCGCCAAGAACAGAACGAACGATACGTCTACTTTTGTATGATGTAAAATGCAAAATATTACAACGCTCGAACTTATCACACAACAGTACGATGTAGCCTAGTTGAGATGATAGATTAGGATTGTTTGCAAACGATGCGTCGCTGTAGACCTTGATATATAGTGAATCTCGATCAAGGCGTTGCATCTTGATTCCATCATCAGGCGATTCCTTAAGTTTGTTGATTGTCTTGTTTAAAAGTTTGATGTACTTAACTGCAAATAATTTTTCGGTGACTTGAGCCATCATATTAACAACAGCGCATATTTCTGGTCTTGTATGAACTACCCAGGTGAGTTGGGCTCTTGTTGACCTAAATTGTTCGAAAGAACTACTGAGGGATATTGGACTTAAACGATCGATGTAACTCCTTTGGTTGAGATAAAATCCATCTTCCAATGTCTTTAAATAAATACCGGCGAATCGGAAGTTGTTTAATTCCCTCTTTTTGCTTTCGAAGCGATCAAGAGTAAGGTCTGTTGTGCCAAGAAATTCTTCGCTGCCAGCCAAAAGACTATCATCGACAAAAGTTCCCATTAAACCACAAAGTTTGTTGTGCGCCAATTTGAAAAACATGCTCATGTCAGCTACTGTAGCGGTCATTCCCAGATCATTTTTGATGTGTGACGAAAATGTTGCTCCCCAGTAATCACCAGAATCTGCTAAACCATAAAGTGGTCGAAGCAGTTGGAGAAGCTCATTGGACGAGAGTTCAAATTCTTTCGACGGTTTCAGGTATACTTCTCGTAGAAGCTTTTCTGCTGATTGCAAGTAAGCTTGCGATACATCGTGACTCCAGATCATAAATCCCATTACTGCAGCGAGACAAACTATGGTTCTGATTGAACTTTGTTGTATGTTTGTTGTATTGTGCACCAAGAAATCTTTTTCTTTATCCTTATGACCATGAATTACGTATCTTGCTTTGAATATCGGTTGATTGGTTTCCACATCTTTGATTGTTATCACAAAGTGGCTAGTCAGAACGTTTGCATCGCGTGGAACCTCTTCTTTCAGTACAATTTTCCAAGTTCCCTTACGGATTAAACCCTCGATTTCTTTCTTCTTTGCCTCAGTGGCAAGTTTTCCAAAAGCGCGTGGGTCTGCCGGGTGCAGCACTTCTGTTATATGTATTCGGTATGGATCATTCGATTCATGCAATGGACGAGATATGAAAGAGGAAAACATTGTTTTCATTTCGTCCAATAAGAGCTCACCATTTGCTATTTTATCATATTCAGATGCATGAAGTACTTGATGGATACTATGTTGAATTTCTTTGTCATTTATGAGAATAAACACTTGCTTGCCGTCTACTCTTATTACAGGATAGGGGCCAAGGTATTTTCGATCGGTTTCTCGAAACACTCGGACCATATCTCCAGGATTTAACACTAAATCAGCATTGCGTGGGACCTTGGAAAGCATTGCCTTTCTTATTCGCAGTTCTGATGTTACTGTGCTCATTTCTGCTCGAGCAACTTCCAAGGCGCGCATCCGTTCTCGCTGATTCGGAAGGGTTGAATTTACGCAAGGGAATCGAGGTAACGATCCAAATACTAACAAAGAGGGGACAAGACCTTCAGGTCCCATAGTGTCATTAATTGACTTAAGAGCAATTCGAAGCGCCATTTCTCGATCTAGTCCAGGGCTATCCATATTAATTTTGTTGAAAATACGCCTCAGCGGTTTATGGTATCTCTCGCCGCTTCCAATGGAGTTGTGACTTTCCACACCAGATAGTTGGGTTTCTGTGCCAACTTCTCCACATAGGCGCTTCCACCTTACTGAAGTAAAGCAACTTCCCTGGTCTGCTCTTATTTTATCCGGGTAACCATGATATAGAGATGACCAGCAGAGGACGAACGCATTCCAAACATCCTCGACGGTTTGACCTTTTAGAAAGCAAGCGCCATTAAAATGTGTTTCGGTATCCACCACATGTAAAACGGCACGTTTGTCCAACCACATTAAATCTATGGCAACTTCTCTGTTGAAGACTATATCGGAGGGTGGAAGTGAAACCTTGAATCTTTCAGGCGGCTTAGAAAATGCTTGGCACGTTTTGCATGACTTCGAAATGTCCTCGAGAAGTTTCCGGGTATTTTCATCAGCATGGGCTGGTTTGGCCTTTTTGATTAAATTCATAAGCTTAGACGTGGAGGGATGATGAAAGTGCCTATGCATTCTAACTAGCTGCTTACGAGTAAAGAAAGTATCCATTGATTTCCATTTTAAATAAGCATGTCCAAACTGTCGAGTTAATCGAAGAGACCATTTTTGAGATACACAAACGAGCTCATTGGTAACGGTGTTTGGAAACATACCTGTTTCGTCGAGGATATCAAGACCTAATAGCATAGGAATATCTGCGTCAACTATATCAAACTGTACATTAAGAAAATTACCAAGGGGAGTTGGGATGTAAGCTATTAATGATCCTCGAGAATCGTATGATCCGTCCCCAAAGGTGAATGTGTTAGAAGAATGCTTGGGTTTGAATTCCAAATTGTTTTCCTTGCAGTAGGCCTTGGCTTGTCGTATGCCAACGACAGATTTTTGTGCCCCCGTGTCGACGCAGGCTCCATGGAATTTTCCAGATTTGAATTTTCGGAATGAATTTACTTCTTCAGATAGTGAGTGAATGCATACGTTTATTTTATATCTCTTACGCTTTCTTTTTCTTTACGCCTAAAATGGGAGATGCGTCGGCGTATTGCACCTCCATTTAAAAAGCTTCATCGGTAGAGTAAGCTGATGAAAATAACGTATCGTGTCCAATATTTGGTTCTTGATGTTCACTGTCCGAGCTTTCATCCGATTGTTCTGAGTCAGAACCGCTTCCAGTACCGAAAAAAATCGACGCCGGGTCACTTGAGTTGTAATCTTGGGCTACTGTACCAAATAGATCACGCAAACCGCAAGACATTTCGAAAAGAACTTGTTTGGTTGATTGAGAATTATCGGCATCTTTAGAGCCATTTTTCTTTTCGAAATAAGCTGCTTTTCTTGCTGCGATTCGCACAGGATCCAACGGTTGGTGACACTTGTTTGCTCTGTGGCCTTTTTTGCCACAATTCCAACACGAATTATCCAGTTCAGATCCGGGAAAAAGCTTGTTCACTATTTTTTTGGCATACTTGGGCTGCGTAAAGAATATTAGTGGTTTGCTGCTGGCTGATCCGGAAGGTTGGTTCGAAGGGAATTGTGTTGAGTCGTTGATATTGGCTGGCTTTTTTTGATTTTGGATTTTCTTATCTTCTACTTCTTCGTGGAATTGAAGCGCGTCGGCAAGCTCAGAGCACAGTTGCTGGTATTTGGTTGTGTCGTTGACTTTCTTCAAAATTTCCTTTGCCCAATCCTCGGTGATTAACGGTTGTTTCAGAAATTCGACCCTATGGTACTCATGTCTGTACGCCGGAGGACACTGGTTGGCTCTATTTGATATGTGAGCAGCCATTGATGCAAGACCCTTTACTTTAGAC
>JBCDHL010000192.1:0-5093 GCA_038750095.1 Chlamydiota bacterium | reverse complement strand
GGGTAAAATCATACCCATCCTTCAAAATTTATTACGCTGTGCTTTGTCTCTCTCAGTATCTTCGTCCAGAAAATATACAAAATCGAGATCATTACATCTAGATAAGAATACTAAAAGGTGATACTTATGCTGAAAGATACCACATACTCAGAAAAAATGGCGATGCTAAAAGGGTGGCTCGAGACAATTTTTCAAGACATCAAAAAAGACATAAAGAATGACCACCTCAAAAAAGACTGGAACTTTGCTAAAAGTTATTTCCCTAAAAAGAATCTGAATAAACTGAGCGCAGGTCAGCTTGCCGAAGGATATGCAGTTGCCATCGATGGAAGCGAACAGGTCGATGCGTTGGGCGAGTTTATCGCGAATCGCTGGCTCCTTAAAAATACTGATGTTTATGATTACTTCGCAAGGCAGCTCAACCAGGTGACTGATGATTTTGATAGCTTAGATGTTTTGGATGCAGACGTATCGAAAAAAATCATGAATGAGTCAACAAGCTACTTTGGTGCACAAAAGACATATCTGTTTTCAGTGTTTAATTCAGTGGTATTTCCAGAAGAAATTTACGAGGAACTAAGACTCCAGGCGCAAAAGGAAAGGGACCAAGAAACGCGGGATCATGAGAGCGAAAAAGAACAGCTTGACTGGGCTGCAAAAGAAGAGGCATACGAACAGCAAATTTCTCGACTCCATGATAAATATGATAAAAAGTTTGCAGGTTTGGAGAAAAAATACCTAAAAGATGTCGAAGCTCTGAAAAAACAGATTTCTACCCTTCAAAGAAAGCTTGATCAACAAATGGTGAAATCGTGAGCGTGCCGTTTCCCTTCGCAATTGTACCCTCTACTGAAGATGAAAAATTCATGCTTGAGGCGTTAAAGGAGGGTTGGAAAGCTTATCAAGAAGGAGAGGTACCTGTTGGCGCTGTCCTCGTCCACCAGGGTCGAGTCATTGCGAGAGCTCATAATCAGGTGGAAATGCTCAAAGATGCTACTGCTCATGCCGAAATGGTTTGTATCACTGTTGGTGAAGCGGCTCTGGATAATTGGAGGCTTGCAGATACAACCTTATATTGTACAATTGAGCCATGTAGCATGTGTGCTGGTGCAATTCTACTCTCTAGAGTACCGAAACTGGTTTGGGGAGCACCCGACATGAGGCATGGTGCAAATGGGTCATGGGTTGATCTATTCGAAAAGCCTCACCCAACACATACCGTAGAGATTCAACAAGGAGTTCTTGAAGAGGAATCTTCCTGGTTGATGAAGGAATTTTTCAGAGAACGAAGAGTCGAAAAAGGGCTGAAGAAAAATGGATAATGATAGCAAAATTCTAACCGAAGAATTGGATAAAACATTAAATGAAATGGTTAAGGCTTATGAAAATCAGTTGCTTGAGCTGGGTAGGCGCATCGTTCCAACTCTGACACCTGAAGATATGCTGCAACCAAACGATTATCCAGAATTGGAAAACCACCCACATTTTAGGTATGAAGAGGGGGTTTTGGCTGGTATTCAGACTGTACGAATGGCATTTAGGGCTCTTGAAAAAGATTGTGAGTGAAAAAATAATTTTAATCCCCTCCTTCCTTTATATCAGCTTGCGGGATAATTAGGTCATATGCTATAATCTTTATTAAATCCTAACGTATATTTTAATTACAAAGAAGGGAGATTTGCTTAATGTCTCTACATAAGGGCACCAAAGAAGAAATCACCAAGAAGTTTCAACTTCACGAGAAAGATACCGGTTCTGCTGATGTGCAAATTGCGCTTTTGACTGAACGTATTGCTGAGCTTACAGAGCATTTAAAGCGCTATCCTAAAGATCACGCTTCAAGACTTGCCTTACTTAAGCTTGTTGGGCAAAGAAGACGCCTTTTGGATTATCTGAACTCAACAGATACTAAAAGGTATCAAGCTTTGATTACCAAGCTTAACCTCAGAAGGTAACGGAGTTTACTTGAGAAGTTATGAAAAAGGCAGCTATGATTAGCTGCCTTTTCTGTTTATAAACTAAATCGGTGGATGATAGAAGTCAGAAAACAGACTTTAAATTGAGAGCTTAAGTTCTGTTTTCTGAATTCTATTTCCCGCATCCGCCAACAACACGAAATAACGATTATACCGAACGTGTTTAAAATTTGGTTTCTTCAAAACCAAAATCATAAATTTTGTATCGCGATCGGAATAAGCCATACCATAATTGGAGGCAAATACACATGGATAAAAAATCACTGACTGTTAAATTAACAGATACTCAAGAGCTAACATTTGAAACCGGCGTTATTGCTCGGCAGGCCGATGGGTCCGTCGTGGTTCGCTCAGGCGAAACGATGGTATTTTGTGCAGCAACTGCTCAGAAAGGGGAGCCGAAGACGACAGACTTCTTCCCTCTGCGTGTCGACTACCAGGAGAACTTTTCATCTGCAGGAAGAACCTCCGGTGGCTTCATCAAGCGTCAAGGAAAGCCTTCACAAAAAGAGATTCTTGTCTGCCGATTGATCGACAGGCCCCTTCGACCAATGTTCGAAGATGGATACTACAATGAAGTGCAAATTCTCTCTTATGTTTGGTCATATGACGGAACTAACGCACCTGAGCCGATGGCTATATGTGGGGCTTCAGCAGCTCTTGCTATTTCTGATATACCACTCATCAAGCCTATTGCCGGTGTTCGTGTAGGAATGATCAACGAAGAGTTCATCATTAACCCAACTGTGCAGCAACAGGAAGATTCGATTCTAGATCTTGTTCTTGCTGGTACTGAAGATGCTGTCTTAATGATTGAAGGTTATTGTGATTTCTTAAATGAAGATCAAATTATCGAAGCGATAGAGTTCGGACATAAATACATAAAGATTATCTGTGAGGCACTCCTTGGGTGGCAGAAAGAAATTGGTAAAGAAAAGTACAGAGAATCCCTAACATTTGTTCCTGAAGCGACCGTTGAAGCTGTAAAGTCGATAGCGTTACCAAAATTGGAGCCTGCTGTTCGTATTATTTCAAAACTCGAGAGAGAAGAGGCTTTCAGCGCTGTGAAGGAAGAGGTGGTTAGTACCCTATGTCCTGAAGGTTTAGAGGAGCCAGAACACGTTCTTTCTGATGTAGAAAAAGCCTTCAAGAAAGTCTCCGCTCAGGTCATGCGTCAAATGGTCCTTAGTGAAAACGTACGCTGCGATGGGCGTAAAACGACAGACGTTCGCCAAATCAACATCACTCCTAACTATCTTCCACGATCACACGGTAGTGCAGTATTCACACGTGGTGAAACACAAGCAGTAGCCGTATGTACCCTTGGTGGGGAAAGCATGGTGCAACGTTTCGAAAAGCTTGAAGGGGAAGATAACGACCGCTTCTACTTACAGTACTTCTTCCCACCGTTTTCTGTAGGGGAAACAGGACGTGTTGGTCCTCCAGGGCGTCGTGAAGTCGGTCACGGTAAGCTCGCTGAACGTGCCCTTGTTGCCGCGCTGCCAACTAAAGAAGAGTTTCCTTATGTTATTCGCTTGGAATCCAATATCACAGAATCCAATGGATCCTCATCAATGGCTTCAGTTTGCGGTGGATGTTTGTGCATGATGGACGCTGGAGTTCCAATTAAGAGACCAGTTTCTGGTATTGCCATGGGACTGATCCTTGAAGGAGACCAGTTTGTGATCCTTTCAGATATCCTTGGTATTGAAGATGCTCTTGGTGACATGGACTTTAAGATCACTGGTGATCGAGAAGGCATTACTGCTTTCCAAATGGATATCAAAGTTGAAGGAATTACACCTGATATTATGCGTGCTGCGTTGAAGCAAGCCAAGGATGGAAGAGTTCATATTCTTGAAAAGATGCTAGAAGTTATGCCTACGCATAGTGAAATGTCCAAGCACGCTCCACGCATCGAGATGATCAGAATTAAGCCAAGTAAAATTGGAGAAGTTATTGGGCCCGGAGGAAAGCAGATCCGTAAGATCATTGATGAGACCGGTGTAGAAATTGACATTGATGATGACGGTGTCATCAGTATTTCCTCTCCGAACTACGAAAGTATTGAGAAGGCTAAGGGAATCATCCATAGCTTAACAGCAGAAGTGGAAATCGGAAAGGTCTATAACGGCCAAGTGAAAACCGTTGTACCATTTGGTGTCTTTGTTGAAATTCTTCCTGGTAAGGAAGGGCTTTGCCACATCTCCGAATTCGATCACATGCGTATCAAAGCCATGGATGAAGTTGCCAAAATCGGTGACATGATCGATGTCAAAGTTCTTGAAATCACAGAGCGCGGTCAGTTGAAACTTAGCCGTAAAGCAACGATCCAAAAAGAAAAACAGCCTGAAAAATCTAACGCATAGATTTACAAATGGGAAGCTTCTGAAATGGAAGCTTCCTTTTGCTCTATCCCTCATCACTTGATGTTTAGTTTTGCTCGTATTGGCAATCTTTCCAATCATCCAGTGCTTCTTGCAACGTTTTTTCTTTTGGTGAAGCAAATCGACTGAAGACAACTCCAGCATCGTTTAGATTATAACAGTTTAGCAGTATTTGAAGTGCGTTCTACATTCATGAGTATCCTCCTTACGATTGATTTGTTAGAACTATCGATCTGTGTAAAAAAAATATTTTGCATTATTTTTCTATAATCAGATATGAAGATTCTTTCCAAGAAAAAATTATTAAGATGATCATGAGTATTTGGATTTTAGTACATTTTACGGCGACGGCATACATGACGGGATTAATCTGGTTTGTGCAAGTGGTGCATTACCCATTGTTTTTGAAAGTCCCCGAAGAGGTAAGGCCTGCCTACTGCAATGATCACATACAAGCCACAAACCTTGTTGTGATTATTCCGATGTTGATAGAATTAACGACAGGCATTTGGATCACTTATCAAGAGGCGCCATCTCTAATTTGGATCATTAATTTTGTACTGCTTGTGGGAATATGGTTATCTACATTTATTTTACAAGTCCCTCTACACAATAGACTGACTGTTAGTGGAAAGGGTATTGATGCTAAAAAACTGGTCCGCACCAATTGGGTTAGAACTGTGCTTTGGACATTAAGAACAGCTCTTCTTTTTTATTTCGAACTTTCTTC
>JBCDHL010000191.1:0-5137 GCA_038750095.1 Chlamydiota bacterium | reverse complement strand
CCAAATAAAATCTATGCTGATAGATTCTCAGAAAAATCAATTTTTAAGTGCGTTGATACCGATTGGTATAAATTCACCACTTTAAAAACACGACCAGAATAGAGAGGTTTTTAACAAATTGGATTAATTTACAAACTCAAATTGTAGGAGATTTAAAAATGATTGAATCAGCTGAAAATAATAACATTCTAAATCCAGTTAAATATATTGATGAACCTGAAAGGGGTGCTAGCCAAGTTACTGTTGGCAACTCTAGTGGTAGTGTTGCTTTCGCACTGAAAGCTATAGGTATTATAACCCCTTTTCTTTTTTTTGGGGGTGTTACAGCTGAAGGTTGTTATACATATGAATTTAAAAAATGTGTGGTCCAAGTTCAAACCGATGATAGCGACAACTTTTATTTCAACCTTGAAGGGTGTGAAATGAAATGTCATGACTTGGGAGACTGTTTTTCACCAAATATGACAGTCAATGTCAAAGATCAGGGTCCAACTTCTATGAAAGATTTAAGACCTGGTATGATAGTGAAGCTTTCTAACGGTAATGAATTTACTATCACAGATTTACCACATCGTGATCCAAGTAAAGTTATCACGTATTTGAATTTCGCATTCGATGGTGGTTCCTTGGAAATTTCACCCAAACACCACATGATTGTTAAAGATAAGGAAACAGGTAAAGAGTTAACATTATTTGCTACGAAAGTTGCAGACTCAAAGGAAAAGTATCAAATTCAGTACCAAGGGAATTGGATTGATATTTCTAAAGTTTCTTCTGAGGAGCAAGAAGGTGTCTATACTGTTGAAGGGCTAAATGTTAGTGAGTTAGAAGTGAACGGTGTTCGTGTAGGAGCTTACTCCAAAACGAACTCACCTGCTCTTGCACAAGCAGCAATGCTTCCTCGTCAGGTTTGGCATAGCCTATTTCAACCAGTAGTTGAGGCAGAAACAAAAAGAGGCGAAACAAGTTTCGAAAAAGGAATCGTCAACTCTTTTTCTAACTTGCTTCCTGGTTTATTCGCTTAATTTTGTAGAGATTGGTATTCCGTAACAATACCAGCCTAAGAGGAAGGAAGTTCGATGGAGTCTAAGGCTTCATTGAATTTCCTGTCCTTTGGTATAGCTTTCACTCTTTCACTGTATGCTCTTTATGAAATTGCATCGCGCGTTGATCGATGTCATGCATAATCCAAAGAGAACCACCGACAATGATTAACATGATCAGAATCATAAATAACAATACAAATAGCTCCCAATTGGGCTTTTCAGCTTTAGTGAGGTTCAAAAAATAGATCAACTGCACAATTGCCTGCCCTAAAGCTAGTGCTCCGAGTGTATAATAGATTTCGGGGTGTGTCATGAATTCGTAATAAACGATAAAAAAAGCTAAAGAAGTCAATACAAGAGAACTAATGAAGCCAATCATGTACGATTTAAAACTACCGTGCCACGCCTTTTGCATCTCACGCAAACTTAATTCTACGTCCATACTAAACCGCTCCCATCAAATAAACAAAAGTGAAGACAAATATCCATATTAAATCAAGAAAATGCCAAAAGAGACTAAACACCGCTAGCCGTCGAAATGTGTCTATGGTAATCCCTTGAAAAAGTACTTGAAAGAACATCACGACCAACCATAAACAACCAAAAGCGATATGTACTCCATGGGTGCCGATGAGAGTAAAGAATGACGATAAGAAAGCGCTCACCTTCCATGTGGCACCTTCATTTATTAGTCGAGTAAACTCAGACACCTCTAAATAAAGGAATGCAACTCCCAATATTAAAGTAATCACCATCCAGAGGTATATTTGACTCACCTTATTCTTAGCAGCAGCAAGAACGATAAATCCACCTGTGACACTACTTACGAGAAGAATGATCGTTTCAGTAAATGCCGTTGATACATGGAATATATCATGTGGGGTTGGTCCACCAAAAGTGTTCGGGCTGAGTACTGCATATGTGATGAACAGTGTCGCAAAAATAAGGCAGTCGGTCATCAGATAAACCCAAAACCCCAGAATTGTTTTGTGAAAATGATCCTGATGAGGATCAGGTACACTTGTATCGGCACGGGGATCTACTGTATGGTGAATGGTTAGCTCTGTCATGCTGATTGATACCTCTTAAGGTTTTCTTCTTCAATTTTTCTCACTTCCTCTGCAGTAATAAGCTGATGCTCATCTTTAGAAGACAAACGAATAATCGTTACGGCGATGATTGCTACCATACTAGTAATTGATAACCAGTTAATATGCCATGTCATCGCAAAGCCAAATACCAGGCTTAATCCACCGATGATAACTCCAACAGGAGTATTGACGGGTAAGTGTATGTCTTCATATTTCTTTGGTGCTTTGCTTTTCTCAGAATAATCTTCTGCCCAAAGAGGATCGATCTGATTCACTGTAGGAATGGTAGCGAAATTATACACTGCCGGTGGAGATGACGTCGCCCACTCTAATGTCCTTCCATTCCATGGGTTATTACTACATAAATTTTTCTTACGGTTGTAGATACTCCAAAATAACCCACCAAACTGTATAGAAGCCCCTATGAAGATGATGATCGCACCGATGAATGCGACAACAAAAAGCGGATGCCACCCCGTTGCTGCATCATAGTAGTTAAGCCTCCTGGTCGCTCCCATAAACCCAAGCATATAAAGAGGCATAAAAGCGAATAAAAAACCTGAAAACCAGCACCAGAAGGCAGCTCTGTTAAGCTTTTCGTCGATATGAAATCCTGTGAACTTTGGAAACCAGTAGGTAAAACCTGCAAAGAACCCAAAAAGGACACCACCAATCACCATACCGTGGAAGTGAGCCACCAAAAACAGGCTGTTGTGAACTTGGTAATCAACAGGTGGTGATGAGAGCAAGATACCTGTCATTCCAGCCACACTAAAATTGAGGACAAATGCAAAAAACCAAAGCATTGGTGAAGTGAAGTGTACCCTTCCTCGAAATTTCGTAAAGAGCCAGTTAAAAATTTTGACTCCAGTTGGAATAGCAACGAGCATCGTCATCACTCCGAAAAAAGAATTCACACCAGGTCCAGCTCCCATCGTAAAAAAGTGGTGTACCCAAACGAGAAAAGATAAAACTCCAATCGCGACCATTGCCCAAACCATGGAAATATAGCCAAAAAGACGCTTTTCTGAAAATGTAGGAACTACTTCAGAGAAAATACCAAATGCTGGAAGGATTAAAATGTATACTTCAGGATGACCCCATGCCCAAATAAGATTGATATAGAGCATCGGATTACCACCATGTGACGCAGTAAAAAAGTGCATGTCCATGTAACGATCAAGTGTTAATAAAAATACGGTAGCGGTAAGAATTGGAAATGAGAAAACCACCAAAACTACTGAAACTAAACAGCTCCAAACAAAAATCGGCATTTTCATCATTGTCATACCCGGACAACGCATTTTTAGAATAGTAATCAGAAAATTAATTCCAGACAGGGTCGTCCCAACCCCCGATATCTGTACCGACCATATCCAGTAGTCAGTTCCCTCAGTCGGACTATATTCTAATTGTGATAAAGGCGGGTATGCCAACCATCCCGATATGGAAAAATTACCAATGGCCAACGAGATAAGTGTAAGAGAGCCCCCTGCTGCAAACAACCAAAAGCCTACTGAATTAAGAAATGGAAATGCTAAATCTCGAGCTCCAATTTGTAAAGGAACGATCAAGTTCATGAGTCCAAACATGAATCCCATAGCCACGAAAAATATCATGGCTGTACCATGAGCAGAGAAGACTTCTTGGAAGTGATGCGCGGTCAAAAAACCTTGCGATTCACCTACAGCTGTCGCTTGCTGAAGTCGCATCATCATAGCATCAGCAAATCCTTTAAGGAACATGATGAGGACTACAACGATATACATGATGCCAATCTTTTTGTGATCTACAGTCGTGATCCACTCCTTCCATAGCCATTTCCACCTTTTCAAATAGGTGATTAGTAAGATGACCAAAAGGCCATTGACAGCACCGCCTATAACAGCCGTATTTTGGACTGCATCGTGAACAAAGGCATCAAGTGTTAAATTACCAAACATAATTGACTCGTGGTTTAGGCCTTTTTTGGGGGGTTCATATACTTCATCATGATCTCATAGAAGAGATCGGGGTCTTTCAACTGATAAATTTCAGGAGGATTATTTTGTGATGGTTCAGCTAACTTCTTATACACGTCCATGTCGAGAGACTTTTCAGATGCCTTAGCAGAATTCACCCATTCTTTATATGCTTCTTCCGTTGTTGCTTCAGTCGTGAATGTCATTCCAGCAAAACCTTCCCCACTGATATTGGCCGAGCGACCGCTAAAAGAACCTGACTCATTGGCGATTAAATTAAGTTCCGTTCGCATTCCGGGCATCGCATAAATCATCCCACCGAGGCTTGGAATCCAAAATGAGTTCATTGGAGCATCAGCGGTGATGAAAAAGCGAATTGGAGTATCTTTGGGAATATGTAAAGAGTTGACAGCAGCCACCTGTTCTTCTGGATAGATGAACAACCATTTCCACTGAAGAGCAACAACTTCAATTTCAAGAGGCTTTTTGTCAGATTCGATTGGTTTGTAAGGATCAAGCTCGTAGGTTTTAATCCAAGTCACCACAGCGACCACAATGGTAAAAACGAAAGGTAGCCCCCACCATATAATTTCAGCCCATTTATGGTCTATAAGATGAGGATCGTACTTAGCTTTATGGTTATCAGCCCTGTACCACCATGAGAAGATAAAGGTAAAAATGTATACCGGAATGATAAATATGAGCATGATCACTTGGATGAAGAGTAAGAGATCTCTCTGTTTTAAAGCAATAAGCCCTGATGGAAAAATAACATCTATGTCTTTGAAAAAGAGCATAACTTCCAAAGGCTGCATGAGAAGTATGATAAACAAAATAACTGCTGAGAAGAGCAGCATCCGGAAAATAAACTTACTTGCATCTTTCATGATCGCTCACATCGCCCTGTCAAAATTTGATTAAAACAATCTATACAAAATTTTTTAATCCAAGTCAAATCAAAACCCACAATCGACTTTAGACCTCTTTCGAAACTGCAATCCCGTGCCTCTGCCTCTGCCCGTGCCTGTGCCCGCCCTTT
>JBCDHL010000190.1:0-5152 GCA_038750095.1 Chlamydiota bacterium | reverse complement strand
CCTTAAGATCCTCACGATCGATAAGTCCCTTTGCTGCATCAACAGTTAGTCCTTTAAGGTTTCCTTGTTCAGTAAGAAACTCTTTAAATTTTTCTTTGAAGGATTCAGGCACTTCTTCTTTTTCAAACCAAATAGAAGGCTCCATATACCTGATATGCTCTTCGGTGTTAAGTAATAAGAGTTCGATTTTTTTCTTGAGAGGCATGTGCTTTGCAATACTTTCGAGAGTCTCGAAAGCTTGGAAAAAATGTCTGTGATGTCCCGATTTAGAATTACCAACGGCTCCTCTCATTCTCACAGTTTCTTCGAATTTATCACGCAATTTGTTATTATTTCTAAGTTCCTCTGCAGTAATAACCCTCTCCGAAGAGTAAGTATTGTTAGGATGATTACGCTTCTTTACTTCGCTTTCGAGTTCATCTTTTGTCTTTCCAAACAAAATAAGATCATCTCCTAAATGGCAAAGCAACTTTTCTTTAGCGGCAAAATTCAATAGTTCCCTAGATTGAATACTCCCATCCATATGCATGTGCAAATCAATTTTCGGAAACTTTTGTAAAAAATCATCCAGCTTAGTCTTGTTTTCAAGCGCCTCGTTTTGGAAAAACTCTTCGGTGTTCTGAATGCACTTTAAAAGGTAGCTTGAAAGATTTTCTATAGAGCTCCCAGCCCCCCCCTCTTCAAGGCGCCTTGAGGAATTTGACGGTATATTCTGAAGAGGAGTATTGTCGTCACTTAAATCATCAAATACCTTTTTAAACACCCTGGATTCTGGAGAGGAAGCTGGAGACGTTTCTGGGGAGGATGTGGACCCTATAGAATCCTGTGATTTTCTTTCGAAATCGATCTCGTATTTATTTAAGTAATCTTCATCTGGAGGTGACCCTCTACCCTCTGATGATGGGGTTCTATCTTTCGGCGGTGATGTCCTAGACGAACGTTTACCACCAACAGCAATGTTTTTCAACTTGCCAAAGAAACCTTTACCTTGCTTCGTGGATTTTAACGTTTCTGTAGCTTGAGTTTCTTCATTACGAGTCTCATTTGATGGGTTACCTACAGTCGATGGCTTACCTACAGTCGATGGGGTACCTACAGTCATCTAACACCTTTAAATTATCCAAATCGTTATATACCGATCGTGATTCAAAATTTGGGATTTTGGCTTTGAGAAAGCTCTCGTAGCAGGATATCGTAACTGGATCAATATTGATAAATATTCATCGACTTATGATACCCCAGCTACGAGAGCTTTCTTGTTGCCAAAAACCAAATTTTGAAACATGATCGGTATAAAGCATCCCAATACAATTGATCAGTCACCCTATTCAAAGAGACACAACTCCACATTATTAAAACTCATTTTCGCAGATAGAAACTACCGATCGCTCAAAAGAGTAAATTCCCCTATCTATAATCGATGCTCTAACATCGATTCTGTTGACAATAGCCCAATTAAGAGAGCTCTTTTAAGCGCGTTATCCATTCACTATAAGTGAATCGCTTAATTTTTGTAGATTTCAATCACTATTGAACCAAAATAATGTTGACATCTTAACAAGACAACAACTTATATTCCAGAACTTTCTCTATATTCAACAAGTTGATTTAAAAGAAAATTTATTAAAATACAACAAAAGAAAATATTAAATAGTGTTTTTTTATTTAAACCATAAAAACAAAGATAGCCCCCCCCAATCAAACTGATTGAGGGGCTCTAAAGCGATCTTAAGAAACGCCATTTGCTAAAATTGCAAGTAGCAATAATGCAACGATATTCGTGATTTTGATCATAGGGTTGATAGCGGGACCAGCGGTATCTTTGTACGGATCACCGACGGTATCACCTGTAACAGCAGCCTTATGGGCCTCTGACCCCTTACCACCATGATGTCCTTCTTCAATATGCTTTTTCGCATTGTCCCATGCACCTCCACCGGATGTCATCGAAAGCGCGACGAAAAGTCCGGTAACGACAACACCGAGTAACATGGCTCCGACAGCCGCGAATGCCTGTTCCTGCCCAGCAATAAAATAAATAACATAATAGAGGGCAATTGGTGCTAGAACAGGTAAAAGAGATGGAACAATCATCTCCTTGATGGCGGACTTGGTTAAAAGGTCAACTGCACGGCCATAGTCCGGTTTAGCAGTCCCTTCCATAATTCCTTTAATTTCCTTGAACTGTCTACGCACTTCAACAACGACAGATGCTGCAGCTCTCCCAACAGCCATCATACCTAGAGCTCCAAAAAGATAGGGTAGAAGCCCACCGATGAAAAGCCCTACGACAACGTAGGCATTTTGCAATTCAAAATTTGTCCCTATGTCAGGAAAGTAGTGTTGTAAGTCTTCAACAAAGGCTGCAAATAGAACGAGAGCAGCTAGCCCTGCGGAACCAATAGCATATCCCTTAGTAACAGCTTTCGTTGTGTTACCAACGGCGTCTAGTGCATCTGTTGTTTTTCTAACATCAGAAGGGAGGTTGGCCATTTCGGCAATACCACCTGCATTGTCAGTCACAGGACCATACGCATCTAGGGCAACGATCATACCAGCGAGAGCAAGCATTGTTGTCGCAGCAATCGCCAATCCGTAGAGATGACCATTAAGATAAGAAACTAAGATACCAGCACAAACTACAATTACGGGAAGAGCTGTTGCTTCCATGGAGATTGCAATACCCTGAATAATATTCGTTGCGTGTCCAGTGGTCGATGCTTCGGCGATACTCTTAACTGGGCGATATTTTGTGAGAGTGTAGTACTCCGTGATCCACATGATAAGACCTGTAACAACTAGGCCAGTCAAGCAGCAAAAAAACAAATTCAATCCGGTAAATTCAACACCATCGGCTTTGAACACATAGTCGAAACCAAAAAGTTGATCGGTAAGAAGACCAATCCCAATAGCACCAATGATTGCTGTGGCAATAGACCCTTTGTATAGTGCAGCCATAATATCTTTGCTCTTTCCTAATTTTACGAAAAAAGTACCGATAATAGTAGCAACGATACAGATGGCCCCAATACAAAGTGGGTATAACATCAATCTTGACTCTACGTCACCAGTAAAAAAGATACCTGCGAGAAGCATAGTACCGACAATAGTCACGACATACGTTTCGAATAAGTCAGCAGCCATTCCTGCACAGTCACCGACGTTATCACCGACGTTATCTGCAATAACAGCTGGATTACGAGGATCATCTTCGGGGATACCAGCTTCGACTTTCCCAACTAGGTCAGCTCCGACATCAGCACCTTTTGTGAAAATACCTCCGCCAAGACGAGCGAAAATAGAAATTAATGACGCTCCGAACCCTAAAGCTATAAGAGGTTCAAGTAAATCTCTACCTTCAGCACCCATTGACTTAAGTCCGAAGTAGTAACCACTCAATCCAAGAAGTCCAAGGCCAACAACGAGCATACCAGTAACGGCACCAGATTTAAATGCGACTTGCAGTCCACTATCGAGACCATACCTTGCCGCTTCTGCTACGCGAACGTTTGCGCGAACAGAAATGTGCATCCCAACATATCCTGCAACTCCAGAAAGAAAGGCTCCTACAAGAAACCCAATAGCAACAGAAAGGCCTAAGACCCAGTAAAGTAATCCAAATATTACGATTCCAACAATAGTAATAACGGTGTATTGTCGGTTAAGGTATGCACGGGCTCCCTCTTGGATAGCTCCGGCGATTTTTTGCATCTCTTCTGTTCCTGTACTTAGGGACATGAGAGACTTAATCGCCCAGATTCCATACCCAATCGCGAGTAGGCCGCATGCAAACACGGCAGCGAATGCTAATGACATAGATATCATCCTCTTCAAATTGTTTCGTGTAAATCTCTGTGATTCTGATTTTGAAACATAAAAATTTACGGTTGTTAACTTAATAAAAGTGTATCTTGAAAAAAGAATGCCATACTGTGAGTTAAAATGACAAGATTTTTACGAACCAGTAGGAGTTCTCTTAAAGCAGTATTTTTAACTTAACTGGTTTGACCTTCCTTACTTTCATTTTCAAGAAGTTGTTTAACTACTTCATTGACTAAAGCTTCATCGACGACAATTTTGAAATATTCATTATTTATGTCTGCTTTAAGACTTTCTAATACTTTCGACAACTGAGGAATCAGAAATTCATACTCACAGTAAAACTGCTTCAAGCCCTCTTTTTTCTTCTCACCATTAGCTTTTAAAACTTTTGTGGCCTCACCTTTTAAGGCATGATACCGATTTTGAAGGTTTTTTCTGAGCTTTGTAAACTTTTCAATTTGAATTTTTTTTTGCTTTTAATTTTTTCTCATCCTCACCGATCTCCTCTTCCAACGATTTAATTTTCTCAAGTTTGTTCCTGCCTTCCTCTTTGGTCAGACGGAAATCGGCATTCGCATTCATTGAAAGCAGGAGACTTATTAGTTTGGATTTTTTTTCTGTCAGCGCAGGGGGAACATAATGAGTATCTGCTGAGGAGACCACCTTGTTCATGGCTCCGGTGAGCACTTGAACAGAAAACCAAGGTTGATGATGGGGGTTGGCTTTTTCCTTTTTTCCCTCTTTTTTCTCATCTTCAGAAGGCTTTTCTTTATTTTTTGCTCTTTCTTTTTCCATCACTTCATTGGTCTTTTCAATAATCAGATCGATCACCTTATCATCCACCAAAACACACTTCTTCGTCTCTTTGACGATAGACTGCAGCACCTCCTTAACGTTCACATCGTCCATTTCAGGAACATATATTTTCTCAAAACGGCGATCGAAAGCCTTATCCTTCAAAATCGTTTTTTGATATTCCTCAGTAGTTGTCGCTGCGATACAGTGAAGTCGTCCCCGATTGAGCTCCTGCTTTAGATAGTCAGCCAGTTTTTTCTCTTGAGCGGCTACATGAATCTCATCGAAGAAAAGAATAGCCTCCTCTTCATGCCCTTTGATTCTGTTTAAAAGAAACTTCATCTGGTCAGCATAACCAAACATTCCTCCCTGAACAAGAGATGCTGTGTTAATAAGAAAAACTTTCTTATTCCGAAGTGATTTTGGAATATCTTTTTTTCCTTCAATGATCCTTTGAGCGAATCCTTTTACGATTTCCGTTTTTCCAACACCTGGAGGTCCAACTAATAAAGCGTGGTTTGTAGTACTTTTATCT
>JBCDHL010000189.1:0-5153 GCA_038750095.1 Chlamydiota bacterium | reverse complement strand
TCTTTGAGAAGGGAAACACTATCTATGAAGAAGCCATTAAGTCAAAGCAAAAAGTCGATGATCAGTTACGATTGACCCAAGAAAAACTACATCTTTCAAAACCGTTTGCATCACAAAGAATTAATGCTTCTAATCAGGAAATATTGGTTTATATCAATTATGAATATACAAAGTCTTCAGAAATAGAAAGAATAACCTGTGATTTAATAGATGACTATAATAAAAAAATCGAAGCTCTCCCTTCAAATCTTTTAGAAAGAAATACGGCAGAAAATGAACTCGCACTCAAGTACATCGCAGAGCTTTTTCAAAATCTAGAGTGGCTTCATCCTTTTTTCGATGGCCAAGGTAGAACAGATTTAGTCTTGTTGGCAAAACTTTTATCAGAAAATGGATTTAACCCTTCGATATTATATAACCCTTATTTTTCAACCTTCGAACCATTGGATGAATGGATTACTTATCTTAAAAAAGGAATGGAATTATGGAAAGAGGAAAGTAATCCCAATGTCTCTCTATACCGATCGTGATTCAAAATTTGGAATTTTGAAACACGATCGGTATAATATAGTTCTAAAACATTTTACCCTTTGTAACTGATTGCCGGTATTCCAGGAACATCTACTCTAGTTTTAAATAACCAACCACCTAGGCTATGTTTCTGTGGGTTGTCATTTTCATAAATGAATAAGGCTTTTGATGTTGTAATGTAAAGGTCTCTAAAGTCAGCTCCTCCCAAAGCGCAAGATGTCACACACCTCGCGTTAGGTACTTCTACCGTATCGATTTTTTCACCTGTACGTGGATCGTAACGATTGACTTTACTACCGCCAAATATTGCCACCCAGATCATCCCTTCGGAGTCAATCGTCGAACCATCAGGAATACCCTCTTCTATAGGAATAGAAATGACAACACGCTCGTTATCGATTGTTCCCGTAATGTTGTTGTAATCGTAAGCATGAACAGCTTGTCTTAAGCTGTCGATATAGTACATGGTCCTATTATCAAAGCTCCAAACGATCCCATTGGAACAAGAGACATTGGAAAGGAGTTTTCGCACTGAATGATCGATGTCAAGAACGTATAGAGACCCTCTACCATTTTCGTGATTCAGCTGCATTGTACCCGCCCAGAATCTTCCTGTAGGATCGCACTTTCCGTCATTAAAGCGGGTATCTTCAATGTCGTTTTCAACTTCAGCAATCATCTTCATTTTCCCTGTGTCGAGGTCTAGTGAGGCAAAACCGTTTTTGATGGTAATAACTACTCCTCCAGATTCTCTAGGAACGATTGTGCTTGGATATTCGTGGACGTCTATGGATCTATTTGTATTGGAAGACGGGTCATAGGTAAAAATTTTGTGACTGTTGATATCAAGCCAGTAGAGAATTTGGCTTTTTGAGTCCCAAATAGCTCCTTCACCAAGATTTGCATCAACGTCGACAATGGGTGTTGCTACTTTCATATATAGGTATCTTTAGTTTTCTTCGTTGATACCTGATTAAAGATATACCGAATTAACTTCAAGAAGTGTATTCATTGACAAATGAAAATTTTAATAATAGATTAAATGTTGTTCAATATGGATTAACAATTTTTGCCAAAAATATACTTCTTTGTGTTATGCTGCTCCTTCTTATCAAGAAAAGGAATAGAGATGAAAAAGAAAAAGTCGAACCCGAAACATCAACGATCACGTATGATCATGGGAAAGAATTGTGTGATGGAAGTTGTGAGGTCTGACCCTAGAAGACTGATCAAAGTCTACCTTTCTGCTAAAGATAAATCATTGTGGGCAAAAATTGAAGATACTGGTGCACAGGTTGTTGGTATAAGCAAACCTGAACTTAATGAAATCGCAAAAAGTGAATCTCATCAAGGTATTGTGGCATTTGTTCAAGAAAAAAAACAGCCAACCCTTGAGGACTATCTAGATTCGAGTTTTGAGAATGATCGTGATGTCATCCTCGTTCTAGACTCCATCTATGATCCACAAAACTTGGGAGCTCTTATGCGTGCAGCTGAATGCTTTGGTGTAGGTGCTGTCATGTGGTCAAAAAATCGGGGAACAGATCTTACTCCCGTCGTCAGTAAAACTAGCGTGGGTGCTTCCGAGCTTGTCGATATTATTAGAGTATCGAACCTCGCAGAAGCTGTTAAACGCTGTAAAAAAGATGGGTATCGTGTAGTTACAGCTGAAGTCGGCAAAGAGGCCGTTTCTCTTGACGAATTTTCATTTCCAGAGAAAACTCTTATTATTATGGGGTCAGAAGGTGAAGGTGTAAGGGACCTTTTAAGCAAACAGGCCAATCACAAGGTTTACATCCCAATGAAGGGTGCTATCGACTCCTTAAACGTCTCACAAGCCACAGCGGTCATGCTTTACAAGTGGGCGCAAGCATAGATGGACTTTATGGACAAGGGACTATTTTTCGAAACTCTTCTCGTTGAAAAGAAAAGTCTCTTTTTTTTAAGATTCCTAAAAAATTGCCTGGATAGCTCAGTTGGTAGAGCAGCGCATTCGTAATGCGGAGGTCAGAAGTTCGATTCTTCTTCCAGGCAATCTCCAAGCTCTCATAGATTAATGGTTTAAGAGAGATTTCTTTTTTACAAAATTTTGTATAATACCCAGTACGACGCCTGATAAGACGCTGAAATATTTTTTACAACTGTGAAAGTTTGGTTCATTCTATTATCATTCCACCCCCATAGTTCTTAAGAGAGTACTCAAATGCCAGTCTATAAGCATAAAAAAACTGGGAAGTGGTATTGGCGTATCAGGTTACGAAGTCGAAATTTTAGAGTCACTGTCAGAAGACTTTAAGGGTACTTTACCAACAATCGAGCAGATCGAACAAGAATTTGAGGAACGATGATGGGTTTGTTTCAATAAAGAAAATAAGAACAGCTAAGGGCTGTTGCAGCCAATATAATAGATTGTCAATGATATGAAAATTTAAATTTAGGAGAAGAAAATGTCTAATTCTACACAATTGTTTAATCAAAATTTTAATACTGTCACAACATGGCATTCATCTTTAAATACAACAATGTTTCCGAATATTTGTGCAGTACCAGATAATCAAGCGGTATCACCGAAAGAATATCTACCCGAAGAAGACAAAAGTCTTTTGCAAGAGAGGATCAATCAGATAGCTCGTGAAATGGAAAGACGAAATAACAATTTGGGATATGGAGTAGGAGTTTTCTTAAGAAGGAGTTTTGAGAACATCGCATCCAGCTTTACAAGTTTGATTGATTCCACCTATAGAACCTTTCATTATTATGTTTACGGAAACTCAGAACTTCATTTTTCCATTCTTAATAAAGATCATGAGATGATAGCAGACCTAGCTGGTAATGTTGAATTGATCAATTCTGTTAACAATATTGGTGAAAGCCCGCTGATGACAGCCTCAAAAATGGGTAACTCCAATACCGTAATGCTATTGATAAAAAAGGGAGCTAAAATAGATCAACGAGATATCAACGGAAGGACTCCACTGCATTATGCCTCGCAAAGTGATTCTTTAGAGGTGGCAAAAGTGTTAATTAATGCGGGAACAGAAGTATCAGCCATTGATACAAAAGGAAATAATTGTATTCACCTTGCAGCTGAGACAGGAAGTCTAGACATGATTAAGCTGTTTCACAACCAGCAAGTACCTATTGATGACTATAATGCTGCTGATCTCACTCCAGCTATGGTCGCCACGATAAATAAGAAACAGAATGCTGCTAGTCTATTATTAGACCTTGGGGCCGACATGACGAAACGGGGGAATGAAGCCGAATCATTAAATATTTTTGAGGTTGCTTTATCAGAAGAAAACGACGAAGTTCTCAATATTCTTATCGATAGAGGAGTCTCTGAGCCAGTAATGGAGCCGATGCTTCCAAAGAACGAGGCTACGGCATTGTTCGAGGAAATTATCCGAAAACTCTTGCAAGATCCAATGAGTGTAATGATTGAGAAGCGATGGAATGCTGATAATAGATTCAGTATAGAAATCACGGTCCAGGGACAAACTCACAACTTGTCCAAGATCTTTAGAATGATGACTTGGGAAGCAGTTCATTTTAATGAAGAAGAATATCTATTATTAAAGAGTCGACTATCATCTTTTGATTTATCAAGAATCAGCCAGGTTGAGGGGTTTATAAGAAGTATAGATTACAATACAGATAGTTTTCGATATTCTTTTGGTACTAACTATAAGAAAAAATACAAAGGTCTTAATGAAGTGGATAAAGCTTTGATTTTTTTCTTCACTGAGGGGCAGGCATGGGAGTTGAATGATTTACTAACAGGAAATGACGAAAATTATAGCCTAAACTTCCATCAACTGTTACCTAAACTGGGATTTTTTGTTAATGCATTAAATAAAATTGGCCCTGACAAACTTGAACACTTTGTTTGCCGTGGTCAAACCGATAAAGACAAAAACGACAATTTAGTAAGTCCGAGGTTTGTTAGTATATCTAGGATTTCCAAAGCCTGCAAATTATACGCAACAAAAGGGAAAAGTGCTAAAGCCAACGGTGGGGGACACGTTGTCTTTTTTAAATACTTAAATGCATACGACATATCTGGTTTGTCAAGAGTTCCTCTCGCTGCAGAGTATGTTACATTGCCTAAAATCATTGTATATACCAAAGAATTGTTTAATAGCACAGAAGAAAAGGGAGGTTTACCCTATTATTTTGGGCGAGTTAGTTCTATTCACACAAAAAAGACGGGGTCTTTGCTTAATAGTAGTATGTAAAGAAAGATCTATGTTACGCGACGCTGGATACGACCCTGAAAAATGAGTCGGAATAATTTATTGCGAACTCGATCAACAACATGAAAACCCACAAACTATTGAATATCTGGGAAATATGTATGAAGTGGAGTTCATCCTGACTCATAATATTAACAGACTTTAGCATTCGTAATGCACAGGTCGGAAGTTTGATTCTTCTTCCAGGCAATCTTAAGTCGGCGATTTAAATTACTCTTGAACTACCAGGACACCTGCAAAGTTAATTTAAATGTTTGATTTGTTATAATGATTTGCTTCAACACACTTAATGGAGCAAATGACCATGACTTTTACCTTATTTCAATGTCTTGATACTGTTTCTGATTTACGCTATCCAAGAGGGGT
>JBCDHL010000188.1:0-5203 GCA_038750095.1 Chlamydiota bacterium | reverse complement strand
TACCTTCAAACCCTACGAACAATCCAACCTGTTAGCCAATAGTTTTTGCGATTTTTGGAAAGATTTGGACCTTTCTCATACTAGTACCATAAACGAAGTAGAATACATAAGAGATTGCGCATTATCGCTAAATAGTCAGATAGGTGAGCTCATTAGAACAACACTTCAAAAGAGTCGCCTTAAAAATTTAGAAATTAACCTAAAAGAAGGACCCGATATCCATTATATCGGTCTAATTGAAAACAAAACTGAAGATTGCAGTTACATTTTCTGTCAAAAAATTGAAAGGAAGCTGTTTTTTGTTGCGACCGCAAAAAAACTCACTAATAACATAAACCGAGCAAGTAAACAGAAAGATAAAAGCCATAAGGTCGAGGTAAAATTTGAATAACTTGCGGATTAAATATTAATCACACAAAATGAGCCATTTTAATGACGATCAACTATATGGAGAACAAACGGCTATGACCTCTTTTTTGAAAAAATACTTACAGCGAGTTCCCGAAAACAAGCAGTCAAGCGCTGCAATAGCCTATCTAGCCTCTCTGGATCACCTAAAAAGTCAATGTCCCGAAGTTAGTCAAAATATCATTAACGAATTGAAAGACCAAAGATCGCATATTAAGTTGATTGCATCAGAAAACTACTCATCCCTGTCCGTACAACTCGCAATGGGCAACCTGTTAACAGATAAGTATGCAGAGGGGCATGCCCATCATCGATTTTATGCTGGTTGCGAAAATGTCGATAATCTCGAGGAGCTTGCCTGTACAGAGCTGTGCAGTTTGTACGGTTGTGATCATGCCTATGTGCAGCCCCACTCAGGAGCTGATGCCAACCTCATCGCTTTCTGGGCAATTATCTGCCAAAGAGTGCAAAACAAAGAGGTTGAAAGACTACAGAAAAAGTCAATTGATGAGCTCTCGAATGAAGAATACGAACAAATAAGACAACTCCTCGTATCACAAAGAGTACTTGGCATGTCACTTAACTCTGGAGGCCATCTCACTCATGGATACCGCCATAATGTCTCATCAAAGATGATGCAATCATTCGTTTATGATGTTGATCCCGAGACCTTACAACTAAATTATGAAACGATCCGAGAACAGGCAAAGCAAGTTAAACCCTTGATTTTATTGGCTGGTTATTCAGCACATACTCGCCTTATTAACTTTAGAAAAATGCGTGAAATAGCCGATGAAGTGGGGGCAGTGCTCATGGTTGACATGGCTCATTTTTCTGGTCTTGTTGCAGGTAAAGTTCTAACAGGTGAATTTGACCCAATCCCATACGCTCAAGTAGTCACTTCAACGACGCACAAAACTCTTCGTGGTCCAAGAGGTGGTATTGTGCTTTGCAACAGTGAATTTGCTGATATGGTCAATAAGGGATGCCCGCTTGTCATGGGAGGTCCCCTTCCACACGTAATTGCTGCTAAGGCAGTTGCTTTCAAAGAGGCAAACACACCAGAGTTCCAAACCTACGCAAAACAAGTGGTTAACAACGCTAAAACATTTGCTGAGCGCATGACGCAAAACGGAATCGATGTCGTCACGAATGGGACAGACAACCACATTGTCCTATTAGACTTGAGTAATTTAAAAATCACTGGAAGACAAGCTGAGCAGGCGCTAAGAGATGTCAAACTCACTGTTAACAGAAACGCTGTTCCTAATGATGTTAACGGACCTTGGTACACCTCCGGGATTCGTGTTGGTACCCCAGCAATTACAACTTTAGGCATGAAGGGCAATGAAATCCACCAAATTGCCGATGTGATTAGTAACGTATTGAAAAATGTATCTCCTACCACTGTGCAAAAAACAGGAAAACCTAGCAAAGCTAAATACACCTTACCAGAAAACGTTATTCAAGAGTCCCATGAAGTCGTTGATGCCCTTTTAACAAAGCACCCCCTTTACCCTGAAATTTCTATCGAGGAAGAGTGTGCTTCTTGTAGCTGCCATTGACCTTTACTGTGTGATTCAAAATCTGAGAAAAATTACAGTAAATTTCCCCTTGCAAATCTGCAGTTAAAGAGCCATAATTTATACAGATAAGAAACGAATACGGAGTAAGTAATGTCTGATAACAATAACCAATTCAAAAATCTCAACGACCGCATCGATGCAAAGATCTTAGAGAAACGCCGCCTATTTATATGCGACGCTGTTACGCAGGAGTCTGCTCACGAAATCATCCGAAAACTCTGGTACCTTGAACTCATTGACCCCGGCAAACCGATCCTTCTCGTCATTAACAGTCCTGGAGGTTCCGTTGATGCAGGTTTTGCTATCTGGGATCAGGTTCAGCTCATTACGTCGCCTGTTACCACACTAATTACTGGTCTAGCCGCCTCCATGGGTTCCGTCCTAAGTTTATGCGCAGCTCCAGGGAAAAGTTATGCTACATCGAAATCTCGTATCATGATTCACCAACCTCTTTTGAGTGGTGTTATTCAGGGACAAGCTACGGACCTAGAAATTCAGGCCAAAGAGATTATTAAAACTCGTAATCTTCTCTGCGATATCTACGTCAAAAAAACAGGAAAGACTTTTGAGGAAATCGAAAAAGCAATCGATCGGGATACATGGATGACTGCTGAAGAAGCGATCGAATTTGGCTTGCTCGATGGAATCATCACCTCTTTGGATGAACTTAACTAAGAAGATGTCAGTCCCTTTTATCAAGTATTCCGGTTGTGCGAATGACTTTGTTTTGATCGACAACCGGAAATTAAGACTTTCCTTACCTACTGAAAAGATTATCGCACTTTGCAATCGTCGTGATGGAATTGGTGCGGATGGGGTCATCCTGATTGAGCCTTCGCAACAATCTACATGTAAAATGCGAATTTATAATGCGGATGGAGGCGAGGCCGAGATGTGTGGAAATGGAATCCGCTGCGTCGCTCACTTTATTCGCATGAATGGTCATAAGGAAAATACCTGTTCGATAGAGTCGATGAATCGCTATCACGACACCTCTTGGGATGGTGACAAATATACAGTTGAAATGGGGCCTCCAGAAAGAGTCTGCTGGGATTTCCAGTTAAAAACTTACGAAGGAGAATACTCCGCCTCATTTATGGATACCGGAGTACCTCATATAGTCATCTTCGTTGATGAGGTTGCATCGTTTCCACTCCATCAAATTGCCCCATCCCTCCGCTACCACGAAACCTTTATGCCTGCTGGGGCAAATGTCAATATTGCAAAAGTCTCTGATAAAGAAGTTTCTGTACGGACTTATGAACGTGGTGTAGAAGATGAAACACCAGCATGTGGAACCGGAGCCACAGCCTGTGCATTAGCTGCAGCTAAGAAGTATGGTATTCCCTCACCGATAAAAATATTACTTCAATCTGGAGACAGCTTAGAAATCAGTTATGCGATGAATGCAGAACAGATAAACAGCGTTGCAATGACAGGAGGATGCAAAAAAGTTTTTGAAGGAACCATACCAAATCTTTAACTTCTTCGGATATACCGATCGTGATTCAAAATTTGGAATTTTGAAACACGATCGGTATATAGAGCAATTGATCCATTCATATTTGTTGGGATTTCAGTTGAAATGAACGCGAGACTCAACTAAAATGATTGTCAATCTACTCTATATACACTAATGAGGAATTCATGGCTAAAACAAAATCTTTCCCAGAAGCACAATCACCGATCATTCTCCGAGCTTCTCGCCTCATTGAGGCATTCGCTAAATCTGATGACGAGAGAGATTTTTATTTAGACCGTGTTGAAGGTTTTATTCTTTATGTCGACTTAGACAAGCCGCAAGATGCACTCGAGGCCCTAGAAGAAGAAATAACGGCGCATGAGGAGCGCTACTGCATGATTCCCAAGCTTAGCTTTTATGAAACCAAAAAAATCATGGAAAGCTTTGTCAACGAAAAAGTTTATGATATCGACACGAAGGAAAAGCTCATCGATATCATAGACTCCAAGGACGCTCGAGAGAACTTTCTTGAATTCATCTACGATCAACATAGTGAACTTGAAAAATGGCAACAGTTTTACCAGGAACGCTCACGTATTCGCATAATTGAATGGTTACGGAACAATGAATTTCAATTTGTTTTTGAGGAAGACTTAGAAATCAACGTCAAAACCATTGAAAAATTAAAAGAGAACATGTTCGAAAGCAAAGTAGGAAAAGACGTTACAAGTGCTCGTAAAACACTGATTAGCAAAGCTAAAACCTACTATTCAAGTGAAGCTCTTAATCCTCGACCTAAGCGTGGACGGCCTCCAAAACAACAAGCTAAACAAGAGGTCGAACAAACTGTCTCTGCCGACATCTACATCACTGTACCCCCAGCGGCAAGACAATATCTCTTTACTCCAGATATCAGTGGTGTATCGGCTGCAACTTTCTCTGCAAAATATGAAACAGAAGAAGAACTTCTTAAAGATCGTGGCCTTGTGAGTAGACAACACGAAGACGACCAACTTGGTGACCTCAACAAAAAACTTGCTTCACTCCGTAGCCTGTCTTCTCGTTGGATGGCTGAAGAAGCGCAGGATAATCAAGAAATCCCCTCTAAGGAAGAGGCTCGACCACAGAGTATTCAAAAAGAAGCGAGCAAGTTAACAAAAACTCCCAAAAAAGCAATTAAATCGAAAGAAGCAGCCTCCCCCAAGCCTAAGGCCTCTCCAGACGCTTCTAGCAAAAAACCTCTACGCTCTATCATGAAAAAACCTTCAGAATCCAAGAAGGAACAATCCAAGAAAATGGCATCCAAAGATGTTAAAAAGGTACCAGCACGAAAACGAATCATTCCCAAGGAATCTGAAAAAACACCTGTTAAGAAGCCACTAAGGAAAATTATCCCCAAAAAATAAAGCGCCAGCTACTTCCATCCTAGAAGCATGATGACCGAAAAATGGCGCCATCTTAAAGGAATGGTTTATCAGATACAACTTGACAGATTTTTCAAATTTTTCATTAACAAACAACTTCTTTAAGTTAGTTCTTTATATACCGATCGTGATTTAAAATTTGGAATTTTGGCTTTGAGAAAGCCTCGTATCTGAGATATCGTAAGTCGATCAATATTGATTAATATTCATCAACTTACGATATCCCAGCTACGAGAGCTTTCTCTTTGCCAAAAACCAAATTTTGAAACACGATCGGTATATACTGAATGAAATTGGAAATTACGCTTGATAGTCATTCTTTT
>JBCDHL010000187.1:0-5216 GCA_038750095.1 Chlamydiota bacterium | reverse complement strand
TCTCGACTTTGTACATTTTCCGGACAACGTTAAGATATACCGATCCTGTTTTTAATCCAATGCGCTTCTATAGCGTGTGAATGTTCCTCTTGCATCAATATTCTTTTATGTTTATACTGTCATACATTGTAAATAAGGAGTTTTAACGATGACCAGAATCAGTAAAAAAGCGCAACGTCGCGCGGTTTCACCACGAAAAAGACGTTCTCCCAGTTTGAAGACTGGCCCGAAAAAAGACAATCTACCATCAGGCTTTAAAGTCCATGAAAACGCGTTTGCTGAAGAAAGCACTGAAACAACATTTATCCCTAAAATTAAGTAAGATACGAGGAACTTTACATTATGTCTAGACATCCAAGTTTTGGTAAAGCTAATAAAGGTGGCAAGAAGCGCAATGTCCTCAAGAGATTCGAGCGTGTAGACGCATTGAAAAAGCTAGGACGTTGGGATGAGGAAAACACCAAAAAAGTCACAGGCTTACCGAAGACACCCGTTTCATAAACTATTCAGGGCTCGTCTTGTTAGCTGACGAGCCTCTTTTTTCTAAAGAAATGATCGTATACGTATCTAATCAGCAAAAAGATCTCAAATTAAACGAGCTCGACATTGAAAAGCTTGTGAAAGAAGTCGTTTCATTTGAAGGAGCGCATTACGATGAAGTCTCCATTCATTTTGTTGATACTCATAACATATGTTCACTACATGACGAATATTTTAACGACCCCTCTCCCACTGACTGTATTTCTTTTCCAATGGACCAAGATGTCCAGGAAGAAGACCCTCATAAAGTCCTAGGTGATGTAGTTGTCTGCCCCGAAACAGCCATCAAATATGCGAAAATAAACGCATGTGACATCTATGAAGAACTCACCCTATACACCGTACACGGTTTATTGCACCTCATGGGTTATGACGACATCGAGGAGCAAGATATCCAGAAAATGCGTGAAGCAGAAGAGAGACATATGAAAAATTTGAAAAAACTGGACTTATGCCTGAGCCTATGATATTTATATCGAGAAGAATTCTATAATTGGATTTTGAAACAAGATCGATATAATTAGGCATAAGGAGCTAAAAAAATTGTCTGCAGTTTATCTATTTCTACTATCGATGCTGTTCTTGTCGGGAACCTTTCTGTTAACAGCCCTAAGTGGCGCATTTCGGAGCATTCACAAGCGAGGTTCTGAGAAGCAGCTTGACGCCTTGGGAGATCGTTTTTTTTATCGAAAACTACACACCTATTTTTTTCCGGAAAATGAATACGAAGGTCTATTTTTTGCAGCTACCTGTGCACAGAACAGTACCCGCTTTTTTTACGCCTCCACAGCTATTGCATTTTTATACAAGTCTTCCATTTTTCAAAATTTTATTAATACGGAAGATATTGCACGACAAACCTCCGTCACTTACACAGAACTTGTATTAATTATTTTAGGTTTTTTAATTCTATCTTTTGTCCTTGGAGACTATATTCCGCGTATTCTTGGAACACATTATCCAGAGCGATCATTACAAGTCTGTGCCCCCCTATCCTCTTTATTTCTGCTCGTATCTTTTCCAATCACTTATATTTTTTTACGACTTACCCGTTCGTTTTCGCGTACAGTTTATTTCGATCACCTTCACGAACCTGACACTCAAGCAAAACAGGAGATTATCGAAATTGTTCAAGAAGCAGAGCTTAGCGAAGAGTAAGATGAGACAGAAAAAAAACTTCTCGCTTCCCTTCTTTCATTTTGCGAACATCTCACCCGTGAAGTTATGATTCCACGAGTAGACGTCTGCTCCTTAGAGTCAAACACAACAATCCGAGAGGCTGCAAAACTTCTAGAAGGAGAAGGATATAGCAGGGTTCCTGTCTACGAAGAGAATGTGGACAATATTGTTGGAATACTCATGTATAAAGATATTCTTAGCAAGTTCATGGAATATGAGGAAAAAGGAAATGAAGCCACTGTTCTTGAGGCACCCATTTCAACGATCCAAAAACCTCCTCTTTATACTCCAGAAACCAAAAAGATTTCCGACCTACTACAGGACTTTCGAAAAAAGCAAACGCACATGGCGATTGTAGTCGATGAATATGGCGGAACTGAAGGAATCATTACAATCGAAGACATCTTAGAAGATATCGTGGGTGAAATTGCTGATGAGTACGACGTTGAAGAGGATATGTTCACTTCGGTAGCTGATGGCACATGGATCGTCGATCCTAGAATGAGCATCCTCGACTCAGAAGAGCAACTAGGCATCAAAATCCCTCAAGATGGTGACTATGACACAATTGGGGGCTATCTCGTACATTGTGCCGGTGAAATTCCTCAGCAAGGGTTTAAAGTACATAGTGATGAATTTGAAGTCGAAGTCCTAAAGTCCAGCCAGAGAAGCGTTGAAAAAGTAAAAGTACGTCCTCGATCCAATGTCAATGTAGAAGAAAGCTCAGAGACAGAAGGAAAATAACTACATGGCATATTCAACGATCTGTTTCTCTCTAGTCACAGACACTTTAATTTTTCCTGGATAACTAAGATCTCTCTCAATACGCTTTGTCAAATCTCGAGCCAAGTTAACAACCCCATCGTCATCAATCATGTCCGGCAGCACAAAAATACGTAATTCCCTTCCCGCCTGGAGAGCATAAGCTTTTTCTATTCCTGGAAATTCGTAGG
The DNA here is from genome assembly GCA_038750095.1 of Chlamydiota bacterium. Taxonomy (GTDB): domain Bacteria; phylum Chlamydiota; class Chlamydiia; order Chlamydiales; family Criblamydiaceae; genus JAJFMC01. The sequence goes on along the minus strand of JBCDHL010000187.1, from coordinate 2,544 downwards.
CAATAGCCTCCAACCTTTTGAGTCGCTTGATATACTCGCCGACTGCCTCTATCCGAGCACCTGGTCTCGAGGCAGAAATAGCATCAGCGGAATTGCACAAGCTTCCTTCGATAGTCTTTGCTTCCATTTCAAAATGGTGACACCCTATACCATTTGCTACTTCGGGAGTCTCCCCATACTTCAATGCAAGATCATGACCGATAACTGCGTGAGTTCCTTCAATTTCATGAGTGACCGCTTTCCCCATATCATGCAGTAAACCAATTCGTTTTGCTAGGTTAACATCAAGTCCAAGTTCACCAGCCATCAACCCCATCAAATGTGATACTTCTAGAGAATGTTCCAAAATATTCTGTCCATAGGATTGCCGAAACTTTAGCTTTCCTATCAAGCTAATGATCTCAGGATGTAAATTCATCATGCCGGCTCTCAACGCTGCGTCCTCACCAGCATGCTTTATTTCCTTCTGCGTATGGTACTTTGCACGATCAACAGCATCTTCGATTTTGGTCGGGTGAATTCTTCCGTCATTCACAAGTTCTTCCAGTGCGGTCTTGGCAACATAAAGGCGGACCGGGTCAAAACCAGAAAGAACAACAGTGTTGGGAGTGTCGTCAATTACAAAGTTAACACCTGTAGCCCGCTCAAGTGTACGGATATTTCGCCCTTCACGTCCGATAATTTTCCCCTTAACATCCTCATGAGGAAGCGTGACGGCATTAACCGTTGTCTGTGATACACAAGGAACTGCCAGCCTGTTAATGGCTGTACCGATAATTCTTGAAGCCTGTTCTTCTGCCTGTTCTTCAGCCTCTTTGACTGTCTTTCGTATAAAGTTTGCAGCCTCACCTTTAACCTCTGCAGTTAATTTATCCATTAATAAATTTTTCGCTTCTGTAGCACTTAAACCGGAGAGTTTTTCAATTTCTTCGATAAGAAAAGACGACTGTTTATCAAGAGTTTTTTTATCATTTTCAACTTGTTCTCTCAGGCTGAGAAGAACGGCCTCTCTTCTTTCAAGATCTGTTAGCTTTTTTTCGACTAAATTCATGCGATTTTCTAAATTATCTTCACGTTTTTTTAACCGATCTTCATATTCAACAAGTTTTTTTCTTTCTTTTTGCCACTTTTTTTCAAGAAACTGTTCTTGCTCCACCTTTGAATTCTTTAGTTCAATTTCTTGGTTTTTTCTGAGGATATCTACGTCGGATTCTGCATTCTTGATTAGTGTATCAGCCAAATCCTGAAGAGACCTACCCTTAATCTTATTAAATATAAACAAACCAACAACACCTGTTACTAGGCCAAAAATAAAGAGAGTTGCAAATACGACCATTTCTTCTGAGCTCATCGACATTAGTCCTTTAATGGGGGGTTAAGATGAAAGAATACCGAAATAAGATTTCAAAATCCACCACTCTCTTCTGTTGATAAAGAATCCACGATCGGTAATAATAAGTGGACTTGTCGTTCATAAATTGATGGAGAAACCACACATGCGAAGATCTATATGTTACTGCGATCCCAACTATGCTTTAGCTGGAGAAGTCAATACTTGGAAATTTATTTATACAACTGCCAACCCCCTTCCTAAAGGAACGTTGTTAAAGTTTGATCCTAAATCAGACGGTAGACCCATCGACTGGGAAATCCCAGACGCCAATTCTAAAAAAACATCTAACACCATCTACTTACTTCTCGAAAACGGCAAAACGATCCACGCAAAAACCGTCGAATTTGAAGACCGATTTACTCCCCAATACGAATTCATCCTTAACACAGATTTAGATTCTGGTGAAAATATCACCATTGTTATGGGAGCTCCAAAAAACAAAGAACCTGATGAGACGAATGGTAATATGGCCCAGTGTATGACACAGCGCCGACGTAATTTCTATCTTTACATCGACCCCACGGCTAAAGGTCATTACACTGACCCAGAGGTCTTCACAATGGATATCCGTGGAAATGTACTTCATCATATACGCGTTCTTGTTCCTTCCTTCGTCAACAAAAACAAAAGATTTGATATAATCGCTCGCTTTGAAGATGAGTTTGGCAACTTAACGAGCAACGCCCCGCTAGATACTCTTATTGAGTTGAGTTATGAAAACATCCGTGAAAACCTCAACTGGAAGTTGTTTATCCCTGAAACAGGCTTCATAACCTTGCCCAACCTTTATTTTAATGAAGCGGGGGTCTACACCGTGCAACTCAAAAATTTAGCTACAGGAGAGACCTACAAAGGCCCCCCAGTTAAATGTTTTGCCGAATCCGACGACCAACTATTCTGGGGAACAGTCCACGGTGAATCTGATCGTATCGACTCTGCTGAAAATATTGAGAGCTGTCTAAGACATTTCAGAGATGAAAAAGCATATCACTACTTTGTAACTTCACCATTCGAAAACCAAGAGGAAACATCTTCAGACGTTTGGAAACTCAACGTTCAAAATGTTTCTGAATTTGATGAACCCGACAGATTTACGACTCTTCTTGGATTCCAGTGGGTAGGCTCTAGACATTCTGAGGGTATCCGTCAAT
>JBCDHL010000186.1:0-5227 GCA_038750095.1 Chlamydiota bacterium | reverse complement strand
ACACAAAAAGACTTCGTGATATCGATATTCCTGAAGGCGTCAGGCCGATGGCAAATATGGATGAAGTCGTTGTCGTTGTTGCAAAACGATAAGGTTTAACGCGTGATTGACGGTAAAGAGAATCAGCTGCTCATCGTCGGTCTGGGAAATCCAGGTAGAAAGTATGAGATGACACGTCACAATATCGGCTTCATCATCCTTGAAGCAATCGCTCATTTGCATGGCTGGAGATTCAAAGATGAAAGCCGTTTTGAAGGAAAGGCCGTAAAAGGGCAGGTTGGCGACACAAAAGTGCATTTACTGATGCCCCAGACATACATGAATGAGTCGGGACGGTCGGTACGTCGTTATCTGGACTTTTTCAAGATGACGCCCGAACAGGTTGTTGTCGTTGTTGATGATGTTGACATCCCCTTTGGGATGGTTCGTTTGCGCGAGTCGGGTGGTGCTGCAGGGCATAATGGGCTAAAGAGCATCCAGAAACATATAGGTACACAGAAATATCTGCGTATGCGTATGGGGATAGGCGAAAAACGACACGCGCAGCAAGATTTAGCTGACCATGTACTTAGCCGTTTTACGAGTGAAGAAACCACGGTTCTAGGATCGTTTGTGGAGAAAGGAGTGGCAACACTTCTGCGGGTGACCCATGAAGAGATATCCGCTGTCATGAACGATGTGAACAAGAAAGTTAAGAAAAAAGACCTCCCTCAGGGAGAACAGGAGAATAATGATGAGCCAAGAGAATCATAGCCTTTACGAAGGTATGTATATCATCAGTGCAAGACTGAGTGATGAGGCCCGCAATAAAGCGTTAGCTAAAATTACTGATGGAATCACAAGCCACGGTGGAGAGATTGAAAAGATCCACGAGATGGGACGCCGCCGCTTAGCTTATGATATCGAAGGCCACCGTGAAGGCCACTACTACGTGATCTATTTCAAAGTAGACCCATCTGCCGTTAAAGAATTATGGCAGGATTATCACCTAAGTGAAGATCTTATTCGCTTCATTACTCTTACAGTTGATGAAGTGAAAGAGAAACTAGAATTTACAGCTCTGGCTGAGCAAAAGTAGGAGGTATCCATGTCCAGACCAAATAAACGAAAAGGTGGTTTCCGTAACAAGAAACGTAAACGTTGCCCTTTTACGACAGCAGGTGTTCGTGAAATCGATTACAAAGATATCGACACTCTCTTAAAGTTCATAACCGAGAGAGGAAAAATCCTACCACGTAGGATCACTGGTGTATCAGCATGGCATCAAAGGCACCTAGCAAGAGCGATCAAGCGTGCTAGACATATGGCTTTGTTACCTTTTGTAGCTAAAAACTAAGAATGAGGAGTACAATTCATGGCAACTAAATTGCTATTAATCGAAGACGTAGAGGACCTAGGTCGCAGCGGTGATATCGTGAGCGTCCGCGAGGGGTATGCACGTAATTTCCTCCTTCCACGAGGTTTTGCGGTAAAGGCTGACAACAATGCAATACGTCGCCAAGCAGCTCTTCAAGAGGCTCGCAGGCAGAAAGCAGCTGTTGACAAGGCTGATGCTGAGTCATTGGCGAAGCTTTTAGAAACAATCACTCTCGAAGCAGAAGTGAAAGTTGATCCAGAAGGTCACATGTACGGTTCTGTTTCCCAGCAAGACGTTACACAATTGCTGACAGAGCAGCATAAGCTTGAAATTGAAAAACGTTATATTCAGTTAAAGCATCCGATTAAAGAGTTGGGTGTTCACCGCATTGAGTTTAAACTCAAAGAAGGTGTTCACGGCCAATGCATGCTCAAAGTCACAGCTGAAGGTATCGACCTTGAAGCTGCGATTGAGGAAGCTAAAGAGGCTGAAGTCGCTGTTGTTGCAGAGATTCCAGCAGAAGAAGAGAACAAATAGTCTTCTATTGAACTCAGCGTCAGAATTGGCGCTGAGTTTTCGCAACCTCCAAAAGCATAATAAGATGATAACCTTGCTCTCTCCAGCCAAAATTAATCTGTTTCTAAAGATTATTTCTCGTCGTGATGATGGCTATCACGAACTTGCTTCACTTTTTCAAGCTGTCAGCTTGTTTGATACCTTAACGTTTAAACGGTGTGAAGAAAAAGATCGTCTCAACTGTTCTGATCCTGAGATTCCTGTTGACGATCGAAATCTTGTGATTCAAGCAGTGAACCTCTTTCGTAAAGAGAGTGGTCTCGATTTTTTTGTCGACATAGACCTAGATAAACAGATCCCCTCACAGGCAGGCCTCGGTGGAGGCAGTAGCAATGCAGCAACAACGCTATGGGCTTTGAATGAGATGTTCGGGAAACCAGTAACGTTGCCAGTACTTAAAAGTTGGGGAACAAAACTGGGATCTGACGTTCCATTTTTTTTGAGCACTGGCACTGCCTTCTGTCAAGGGCGTGGGGAGGTGATGAAGGATTTAGGTCCACTAAAGATCTCCTCTAAGTTTGTGCTTACAAAACCTTCTTTTGGAATGTCTACTGCCGATGTTTACCGCAATTTAGATATTTCTAGATTTCAAGAACGAGATCTACTCAATGATCTCAATACCTTTTTGGGTGGAGACGGCGTTTATTTTAATGATCTGGAAGAACCAGCCTTTCGTCTTTCTCCAGAGCTTTTGTCATTCAAGCAGTCTTTAAAGGCAGAACAGGTATTGATGTCCGGCTCCGGTTCAGCATTTTTTTGCGTCGGGGATAAGGTGTCTATTCCTTGTGGTACGTGGCAGACAAAAGTCTCTCCAGTCAACCGGCAAGCAACCGGTTGGTATACCCACGGGTGTGTTGCATAACTCTCTTTGAAAATATCTTTTCTCTATAATGCCCCCCCCCTTCTCCGCGTCCCCGCGTCTCATGCGACTCCGCGTTGAATATTTACTCAATAATGTTCTTCAAGGTAGTTATCGAGGCCTCTTTTACGCGGAGTCGCAGGAGACGCGGGGACGCGGAGGAAATGGGGATTTTTCGAAGACCAACGTTGACCTCTATTTGCGGCCACCTAATGGGTTGTACAGCTGCAAAAATCACCTATCTAGTTTACTGTCAGAAAATTGCAGAAGATTATGAATATGCTGCAGATGAGTATGCTGCAAAAAAATCACCAGAGATTGCTCACGGCGAAGTTGAAATGTTACAACGTCTTCAAAAGTATAATTTAGAAAGCCTAGATAACTACGAACATGAATTAGAGAAGCGGAAAGGGGAGAATCCAACGGTATTAACTAGGGTTCACAGCTCTGTTTGTAGCTTTCTGTATGGGTTATTAATTACAAAAGAGGGTGATCTGAGGTGGTTTATGATGGATCCGCACCCTACGTCAACAGATCGGATTAGGAAGATTCGTGATTTAATTCCTACTCCTCAAGTTTCCGATGTAGGATAATAGGATCGTGTTTGTTGATTCCATTCAGTCCAACTTATCTCTGAAATGGCTCCAGATGTAACGTAACTATAGAAGTTTTCAAGGAATTTTTTTCTCTCTACTGCGCTTTCGTATTTGTATCCTCTTCCTTCAGGAAAATCAAAAAGACTTTTCCCTCCTAAAGCGGCATGTCTTTCGATGATATCTTCTAGGGGGACATCAGAACCGGTACGTATGATGTCATACATGACCATAAATGTCGTTGTTCTTCCTGCACCAGCTCTACAGTGGAAGTAAAGCCAACTATCGTAGGGAACTGTATCAGCAAATGTGAGAAACCGGTCGACCTCATTATCACTTGGATGTTGATGATTGGTAACAAAGAATCTTTGGTACTCGTGTCCTTGACTTTCGATGAGTTGTTGTTCATTCATGACAGTTTGAGTTAATGGGTAATGCCAGTCGTAATTTTCAACGATGCCATTCTTTTTGTTCGCGATATAGGCAATAGGAACATTAAAGCCTGGAAGAATCGCGGATAAAGCTGCATACTCGCTGATTATGATATCGCCTGTAGCTTTTCCTTCATTTGCTGTATTTCGACCTTCGTACCAGCAAATAGGCTCTCCGTTGATGTAGCCATGAGACTCTTCTCGAAGATCAACAACGATGACAGAGGCCTTTCCTTTAGTGATCTTCTCTAGCTGACTTTCGTTGAAAGCACCGCTGCCTATCATGTTCAAATCTTTTAGCCCGATTTGGTTGATACCTTCTACTTGGTCTGTACTAAAGCGAAGCCTTTTTGGGAACTTGTTATTTTTGGGGTTGTTATCATAGACCAGTATAACCTCTTTGACTTGTTCAAAAGGTTTACTCACTTGAGAGGTGCAAATGAAAAAAATAAAAATCAAAAATGTTCTATACATGGCTTTCTGTCGTTTTGCTTTTTTGAATACACTCAAGATATTTTTCAAGTGTTAACACATAATAAAGATGCAGATAAGAACTTATGCATTTTTTGACCTACCGAAGGCAGCTTGGTATATTTTATTGTTCTTATTGAACTCTTTCTGAATTTGGTCATAGCTTCTTTGTGCTTGAAGAGGATCGTCACTTCTCATCTGACTTTTTAATACTAATAGACGGACAATCTTGTTTTTCTCGAGGATCGACATTTTCTCCAATCCTTTAATTGTTCCTTTATAGGGCTTACGCCTCGGAGGTGGGCATAAAGAATCAAATCGATCTGCTATCCATTGTGAGTGGCCGTAAATTTGCTGAACTTTATAATGGTCTTCAAAATTTGAAAAAATATCCCAACGGGTATCTTCAGGAAATAAAGAGGTGGCTATTCCTTTTTCAATGAGCTGGGAGGTGCTAAGGGCATTGCTGTGTTCTAGTCTCTCAATAGACTCAACATAACTATCTTTATCGATCAGGCCTGATTGAGCTTGTTTGAAAATGGTCACCAGATTTTTATTTGTCTTTGCGTTATGCAACTCGAATAAAATCGAAGAAATTTTTTTTCCCAATGTATTATTTCTAGAAATATTGACGTAAATAATCCGGTTTTCACTGTCCCATAGAGCTTCGAATTCTGAGTCATGAAAATACTGTGCTTCGATGGCTATTGCCCCTTCTTTTTGTACTTCATCAATTAATTTCGTCGCTTCAGGAAGAGACTCTATGGCTGCAACAGCTCGATATAAACTCGAAGAAAAAGAGGAAAACTTCCCTGCTAGGGGCTGACCATTTTCCAGCTTTTGTCCCATTATATTCGAATAGGCATCAGCGTGAAAGTTTACGCTGCAAAATAAATATATTAAAACTAAAAATAATTTTCTTTTCATTGTTTTATTTGTT
>JBCDHL010000185.1:0-5229 GCA_038750095.1 Chlamydiota bacterium | reverse complement strand
TTTCAGATTTTTTTGCTTGAAAAAAGCTAACCTCTTTAGTAAAAATTGTTACCAATCGAGTAGGGATTAATAAAAAGTGAATGATGATGTCATAAAGGGACACAGTAACAAATTTTATCATGAGATTGTTGAAACCCTAGTTCAATCGATACAACCCTTTGATGAACTAGAAGTTTGTCATCAAAAGGATGCATTGAATTGGATTTATTCGGGTGTTCCACTATGCAGGAGTGTGAAGCCTGACACGCCTCCAAAGCACCTTGTATCCTATTTTACTCTGGTTGATCCTGAGGTAAAAAAACTTCTACTGGTAGATCATAAAAAAGCTCTTCTTTGGCTTCCTCCTGGTGGTCATGTGGAACCAGGTGAACATCCAAATGATACTGCTCACCGAGAACTTCACGAAGAGTTAGGGGTTAAATTATCACTTCTTAATCCTGAGCCTCTATTTCTAACAGTCACAGAGACTGTGGGTACTACTGCCGGTCATATCGACGTGAGCCTTTGGTATGTTTTTCTTGCCGACTCATCACACAAATATTCTTATGATCAAACAGAGTTTAACGAAATTAAGTGGTTTTCATTTGACGAATTACCTTTTGAAAAAACGGACCCGCATTTGAATAGGTTTTGCGCCAAGCTCTCTCAGCTTCTTCCTGATAAAAGGGATTAGGTCAACTTACCAAGACTGTTTCCAAAAAGGCTTTTCAGCAGATCATCTGTGTTTGCTTGTTCGTTCACATTCATTTTTCCAACTTTTTTTGACAAACGCTCTTGCATTAATTTAGCCTTCTTAATCATCACTTCCGGAGGAATGGCATCACCTTTAGCAGAATAACTCAGCAGCTCTCCTACTAGACCTCCTAACTCCTTCGTAAGATCATCCTGAAAGTCTCGTGTTGCATTAGATTCATAGTAGTGATTAAATTCTACGGCACTATCTTTGTAGTACTGAAGTACAAAATCACTTATTTCCAAAACTAAATCTAGAGCCTCGAAAGACTTTCTTTCTACATTTTTTAGCTCCTTCTTGACAATTTTGCTAAGTTCATAGCTGGACAAACAGAACTTAGAACTAACCTGCGATTCATCAAAAATAGAGCTCTCTATTGAAGCGTTGTTGATTTGATCAGTCAACTTCTGAGAGCTGAGTATCGCCATACTATCTCCATTGACCCAACGATGAAGTTCATGAGATGGATTATTTACCTGATCGCGAAAACTTGTGCAAATATATGCAAGCAACCGTTTGCTCGCCTGATCAAGTTGCTCGAATTTTCGTTTAATCAACTCATTATTACCAGTTCCCTGTACTTCAGCTGTTAAACGCTGCTGGTAGAATCGATGCTTCTCTTCTTGATCTTTTCGCAAAAGATTGTCAAGCTCAGGGTATCTACCATCGCTATCTGTATTCAACGATATTTTCTTCTCGATTGTTCCAAATCGATCCACTGCACCAGCTTGTTGCACCCTCGTAGGAATGTTCGCGTAAACCCAAACCTGATTAGGATAAGCTGAGTAGGTAAAATAGTGATAGTTGGTTAGTGGTGCTATTTTGTCCTTAGGATAATTGCCTCCAGACCAAAACCACCACACCGCTTCTGCGTCATGATAAAATCCAGGATCGTAATCGATCTCTAACGATCCAATAGAAAGAGAGTTGGGGTGATTTTTCGATACGAAATTGAGATCAATAAGGAATTTACTATCTTCCTTGAGGCTATAGTTAAATTGAAAATGACCTAAATTCCTGGAAGCAGCAACGAGAAACAGGTGAGGGATGTGATTTCGAATATCTTCTGGCACTGGAAGTGAGGGAAGGCTATTGTCTTTAGGAAAAATAAACCAAGGCATTTCGATGGTACGAATGACACTATTTTCAGGAGAACTGGTCATCGGATGATCATTGTCGTAAGCCTTTGCAGCCTCATCTAATCGTTTTTGAAGGTACGCCTTTTTTTGTGAGCGAATACACTCCTCCGATTTCTTCACATAAGGAACTTTACCATATTGACCAATCCATCGACCTTCTCCAGAAGGATTTACTGCATAGCCCTTTTGATGGCGTTCGTGAAAATGGTTATTTGTGAACCAATTGCACCCTTTCGGTTGGACTTCTATAGAAATTTCTCGTTTAAAGCGTTCCTGATCATTTATCGATCCGTATACTGACAAGTGATCATTTAAGCTTCCCTTATTATAATTGAGATTTGTTTCTTCAATCAGCTCATTGTAACTTTGAGTCACTAATGGAAAAACTTTTTCCCTAACTGCATAAACTCGCGCGCGAAGACTCAAACAAGAAACATCATTAGGAAGCTCAATTAATGCATTTCTCAGTTGTTCTCCTATTGTCTGCACTTTCTTAACTCTATCCAAATCTGCATGAGCAATACGAAAAAGAGGAGGAGAATTTAAGGATGGATATTGTTTTAGAGTTAGAAAAAGTACACCCAAAGTAGACATTACGTATACAGTAGGGTTCGGTAAAGGAACACTTGGGCTAACCTTGAGCTCATCAAGTAGTGTCGTCAACCCAAAATCTTGATCAGTGGGAGAGGTTGAAAAAGAGAGAGGTTCTCCAGTGTATAAAGGTTTTGTTGCTCGATGAGTAGCGTAGCCAAATAGTTGATCAACACGTTCACGATACTTCGTTTGATCAAGAGGAGTTTCATTCAAGTAGTGATAAATGAGGGATGAAAGTTCCTCGAGTTGCTTGGATCTACTATGGTGACGAAGCGACTCAGCTAATCGATTTAAAGTGTTCTTTATTTCTGTAAAACGAATTCCAATTTTTCCATCAACCTCATCAACTTTCTTTTCAATTCGATCCAATTTCCAACTATGATATCTTGAAGAGTGCTGTAAGTTGTTTAGACCTTGAATAGAGGTATTTAGAATATCATCCACCTTATCGTCTAATTGATCAAACCTCTCATGCATCTGTCTCTGTACTTCAGCTATCTGCTCACTTAAAGCTCTTGCCAACTCAACCATTACTTCAACGGTAGAAGGACCACTTGATGAAAATGCTTCAATAACTTTAGTAGCTGCAGCTCCGATTGCCAAACAAGCACTTAAAGGCCCCGTGGATAAAGCAAGAGTCCCATAGCCCATTAATGCTGAGACCTCTAAACCTGTCGTTAACATTGCTTCCGAGATCGCGCCGATTTGATGAGCAACTCTTTGGTTAGTAAAGAGAGAAGCAATAGTACCGGCATTGGTAACATTTTTCTTGATTTGAGCATATTCCCGGTCAAATTCTATACGCTTCTGATCAGCATCTTCATCTTTCCAACGTTTCAGTAATTGCTCGTTCATCTGCAAGGTTGGAGTGACAGCGGAATCGATGTAGTTTTTCAGCTGTTCATAGTCGCCCTTCGTCATTCCTTCAGAAGAAGACCCTGCATCATCCTCATTAGTAACCAGAATAGGAACTTCTTGACCATCTTCACCAATTGGCGAATCAGTAAAATAAGGAGCATTCGCCCTGTGCTGTAATAGGCTTAGAGCCGTTTCATGGTTAGGTTGCGGAGGAAACTGCCCTCTATCATTTGCCTCTGCTTGATTTAGGGTTAATCCGCCAATTGTTAATCCCGCACCAATTGCTGTAACTTTTGTGTGTGCGAAAGATTTTCCAGTACCTTTGAGTGAAATTTCGTAAACAGGAAAAGGAGTCTTACTATCAAATTTCCAAGGATGTTTTAAACGTAATTTTTCCTTTGCAAAGCTTTCGGGGTAGTAGAAAGGATGGTGCCCTTTGTATGTCAGACGAGAAGCTAAAAGGTTGTGTAGGCGAGAATTAACAGGTTGAAATTGAACAAACAACCGTTTGGAACCATTAGCCTGAGCTATCTCCTTTAAAGCCTTTACGGTTTCAAAGGTCATACCAGAACTCCCTGTTGTATTTTGCAACCATTCTACGTAGACCAAAGAAGAGGCTTTTTCTCCTTTTAGCACCGAAGCTTCTAAAATCCCCTTACCAGTTTTAGACTTTAACTGTATGACAGGGACCTCCTTAAGACTCATATGTTTAAAGGCGATTCCGTCAATATACGGAAGTTTAATCCCTTGTGATGACTGGGCTACGGTTTTGGCTATTCCTTTGAGTGTTTTTGCTGCTGTAACAGCGATCTTTCCAATCCCTAAAGTTGCCGCAGTACCAATGAGAAGACCTGCACTTTCTGAGGTAAAGGTAGTTCTATCACGGGTAATTCCATAGTTTCTCTCAAGGTAAGAGCTCGTTCCACTTTTAACTGTAGTAGACTTTTCTGAGTACCAAGAGCGCCAGGATTCTGGAATAGACGTTACAGCTAAGTCCAAGTATTCAGCAGCCTTGCCGCAGATTTTTCGCATACTAGGATGTGATGAGCAGGTAACCCTTATACCGTTTTCTACTACATAGTCAATACCACGAATAGGAAGGCTAGCGACATCCACAGTGGTCATTCCAGCCTGAATTAGAGCTCGTTCATTCATCGAACTGTTGATTGCATTGGTCGGGTCATTTGCCATCATGTTTGTGTGCCTTAATTGTTATTTCTATAATTTTTGATCACACATCATAAATAGATGAGCGCATAAAAGTAAACCACTTTTTGTCATACAGCGTCCCAACAACCTACATCTTTAAAATAATCACAACTTCTTGATATAAGAAATTGTACCGATCTTGATTCCAAATTTTGAATCAAGATCGGTAAATAACTTCAACATTTTTTAAGGCATTGAGAGATTACCATGATCGTTATCCTGTCACCCTCTAAAACCCTTGACACAGATTCTCCCTCTAGAACACAAGAGTGTAGTAAACCGGATTTCCTAAAGGAATCCAAATTACTAGTCTCCGAACTACAATCTTATTCAGCGAACGACTTAGCGAAACTAATGAAGGTGAGCGACTCCATCGCCAATCTCAATGTTGAGCGTTTTCATAACTGGAGAGCACCCTTTAACTTGAAAAATGCAAAACAGGCGATGTTAATGTTCAAAGGAGATGTCTTCTCAGGTCTCGATGCGGAAACATTTACTCCAAAAGACGATACTTTCGCTCAAGAGCATCTGCGTATTCTATCAGGTCTGTATGGTGTCCTACGCCCCCTTGATTTGATGCAGCCGTATCGCCTCGAAATGGGTACTAAACTCACTACCGATAGAGGTAACACGTTGTATACCTTTTGGGGAGACCTCGTTACACAAAAGCTTAATGAAGAATTTCTCGAAGTTAAG
>JBCDHL010000184.1:0-5229 GCA_038750095.1 Chlamydiota bacterium | reverse complement strand
GCAAAAAGAATGACTATCAAACGTAATTTCCAATTGCATTCAGTATAAATCTCTTTCTTGCACGTAAATTAACTTTTTGATATTATCATTATACTTTATATTTATTGAAAAAAATAATCATTACTAGAAAACAAGAGGAAATCCAAATGTCTATTGAAATAAAACACAGACCATGTACAAGATATAATCACCCTTTTTTTAAGATTAATATAAATTTAAATGAATCTGTAAAAAGCTATTTGGATAAAGGTGAGAAGCTCACAAATAAAAAATCAATAGAAATACTCAAAAGTATTAAATGGAAATCAAGTCTAAAATCTTTCCTAACAAAACCTATTGTTATAATTCCAATGGGTATTGCAATAAGTGCCGTAGGAATCGCACTTGCAGGAGCATTTCCCCCTATTTTTCCACTGGCACTTCTTGTAGCAACTGTTGGCGGGGCTATTCTAGGGACTTCTGTTGGTGCTTATTGGAAAGGAGACCTTCAAGAGATTTCAAAAGCATTTAGTCAGGAAAGTAAATATGCAGAGGAACTTCTAGAAAAATTAGTGAAGGACAAGAATCTTGAACTAAAACTAAACCCAAGGCTTTTAATATAAGGTTTTATACCGGCCTGCTGATGCAAATCTTTTGTCTAAAATCCTCAGTTCAGGACTTTTTTTGTGATGTCTAGAAAGACATCACTGGCAAAATACTTTTCTCGTAAGGATTGATAAGGTTCGTTTGGATAGATTTTCCAAAACTCCTCTTCTGTATAGTAACTGTAACTATAGAGCATTTTCTTTCCACCTAGATTAGCGGCTAGCCGGTCCAAATCTCTGACGACTAACTCACCACTGATAGAATCTTTTGCCATGCCATAAACGCCGACATCAAACATGAGTGGCGATCCCCCATTCTCAAGATAATGCGGAGAAAATAGTTGACCCGTCTTCGTGGCTTTCATAGGACATAGCCAAATAGGTAAAATTTCATACTTTTTGATCACATGTTCAGTAAAATTAACGGTCGCATCATCGGGAAGATAGTAGTCTTGGATTGAAAAGTTCTCGGCGAACCATTTTTCTGTTCCTTTGTGCATAATGTGGTACAATCTTTCACTATCCATCATCCACCCAAAAAACCACCTGAACCACCAAGAAGGCATTCTGACTTTGTGATATTTTGTGATATCCCGAGGCTCTAACCACTTGGGGATATGACCATAGTACTCGAGAATATAGCGAAAGAGTAAAAGAGGGTGTAAAGCGTATCCCCCCATCCAAAATCCAGCTCTATCTTGGCGAAACAAGTAATCCCGCAACTTCACTGCTTCTTGTCGTACCGCCCCACCAAATCGTTCATGGATGTGTTGATAGTACCATTTGTCCCAAGTCTTCGATAAAGAAAATTTCGGGTAAGCGCTTGGGTTATCTATCGGATTTCCTGCAATAACCACCGTACGATCTTTGCTTAGTGTAATGGCTTCTAGGTATTCTGGGGGAGTCGATGACTTATGCTGTTCAACCATGAACTGAACAGCTTTTTCAACTGAATTAAAGTCATGGTAGTCAAGCAGAAGCCAATCACTGGTTTCTATGAGTTCTATGTCAACGGATAATATAATCCCGAGGCTGCCGTATGAACCGCTTATACCGTAAAAAAGATCTGGATGACTTTCAGCTGTAATGTCAATGACTGCGCCGTCACCTATTAAGACTTCGTATCTAGTGCAAATATCATTAAACTGCCCATATCGATGGGATGTACTTTCGAGAGCCGTCCCATTAATTGCTCCTCCTACGGTAATACTTTTAAATTCTGGAATTACTGCTGGAACAAGACCATGCCTTAGGGTCGCATCCACTAACTGCTCCATCGTCACTCTTGGCTCCACAGTGACGATCTTACGTTCTTTATCAACGTTCAATACGCGGTTGAGCTTATTGATCCCTAGTCGAGGTCCCTTACTCTTGTAGCTATTTTCCCTAACTGTATTAGAAACATGTTTCTGTTTGGCGAGGGTAATACCGAATTCAGAATCTTTTGGAGAACGATTTTTCAACCATTCGATCAATTCGTCTTGGATGTCTCCGACATCATGATGGTGCTGCTGTAAGAGATCCATAAACCTCGGCCTCCAAAAATTTATTGGCATTATTCCATGCGATATTTCTTATTGTCTCTTTATCGAGATGTAGCTGCCCTTCTAACTCTTCAAGAATCTTAGGGTAGACACTCGCATCCTGATAGTCGGATGAAAATAAGCTGTTTTGATCCCTACGGTACTGCTGGGGAACATCCATGCCGTAAAAAAAGTCAGCACCGAAAGCAAGGCAGTCATGTCCACCTAGGTTTAAGATATGCTCTACATGAGGAAGAATACTTCCACCAAGAAATTGATCGACGAAGTTAAGCCCTATCAACCCATTTCTATTAATCACTTCTGAGATAAGTTCATCCGGTAGGTTGCGTGTGGCGTTATGAACTTTTCTGGCGTTGGAGTGACTAGCAATGATTGATAATGTTTGAATACTTTTATCGATCTCGTTAAGAATGTCATGAGCCAAGTTATCTGAGGCGTGACTGAGGTCAATAGGAATTTGTCTTTCATTTAGAAACTCTAATAGTAGTTTACCATCATGTGTTATCCCTTTTTGGGTATGGGCACCCCCTCCAAAACGATTGGCTTCATTCCAGGTCATGCTCAAGTAAGCAATCTTTGAATCGTTTTCTTGGATCTCAATGATTCGGTTGAATCCCTCTTCCAAAGACTCATCTTCGTCAAAAAAAGCGGATGCATTCTCAATGCTCGGGATAATGACAGTTTTGTTAGGATCTCCATTGTGGGTGGTAAAAATATCAGGGTAATCGTGGAGTAAAATCTGAAACTGCCTAACCTGATCCATGCCTTCAGAAAGAGACTTTGGAGATGTCGAGGTGTAAATCGCAAGAACCTGTAGCTTCACTCCCCCTTCTTGAAGCTGTGGAATGGAGCAGCGAATAGCCCGATCAAACGGTGAGCGCTGCTTATCGTGTGCAAGATAGCACAGTAGGTCACAATGTAAGTCTGCAATGAAATCACTCATGACCTCAACATTAACCCATTAACTCATACTAAGCAACCCTTGACATATACCGATCTATTTTGAATCAAACCTGTTTGGGAATAATTATGCAGCCAATGTATACTGAATCACAATTACCCCAACCTAGGATTGAATCTTTGTTTGCAGGCCTGTTTTTTCTGATTATCGTTCTTCTATTGGTTACATTATCGGCAGAGAGCAGTGCATTATTCTACGAAAATGAACCTTGGCAGGCTTTGGCTGTATCGATGGCCATTTACTCTTTTCTGTTAACACTGATTTATGTAGCGACTCGACAGTTTGCCGTATGGATTAAAAGGCATAAACCTCTAGCCTATGGTATCTTAAATATCACCCTTATCTCCTATCTTTTAGTTTACCATTATGTTTTCGCTTCTCACCGGATCATTCCATTCTCTTTTGCTAACGCCCTAACTTCCTTATTTTTATACTTCCTAGGTTTAGCAGTTTACCATATGGCGGCTCATCAGAAACAGTTTCTATATCCGGGTGCCGAAATAGAGACACGTTGGGATTATGCATCAAAACAGTTACGTATGTGGATCCCGTTTGCGCTACCTTTTCTTCTTTTTACCTTCCTTTTTGATGTACTTCTTATTCTACCCGAAAATCAATGGACCTCCCTGCTACTTTACCCGGAAAATACACCAGGCAGTCTTTTGATTTTTTTCTCTTTTACAGCCTCAGTTGTTGTATTGATCATGATTTTTCTCCCTTATTTCATCCAAAAGATGTGGTTATGTGAAAAGATTGAAGATACTGAACTTTGGTTAAGACTAACAAAGACCTGTCAAAAAGCAAATTTTCGCTATGCCGGGCTACGAATATGGACTGTGATGAATAACTTTCACACTGCGGCAATCATAGGAGTCATCCCTAGGTTTCGGTATGTGATGTTTACCAAAAGCCTTCTTTACGAAGTTCCTGCAGAATGTATCGATGCAATTTTGATTCATGAAATAGGTCACAGCTACAGAAAACACTTGCTTATTCTGCCTTTTATTCTTTTTGGGATGTTCGCTCTACCCAGTCTCTTTTCTCTTATATTTTTCGATGCATTCCACCAAGCGCTCACATTAATGGACGTAACCTATCCTTCTAAGTTCTGGACGTTTTTGTTTCCGTTCACCATTTTCGTACCCTACGTTGTAATCATGGCTATTTATTTCCGCTTGGTTTTTGGATTTTTCTCGAGATTATTTGAACGGCAAGCTGATTTACACAGTTACGTCGTTGGAAGCCCTCCCGAAGCTATGATCGATGCGCTTGACCAGATAGGTATTGCAACGGGTAACACTCATAACAATCCCAGCTGGCATCACTATAGCATCAGCGAACGAATCAGCTTCTTGAAAAAGGCTTTGGAGCAACCAGAAATCATTGAAAAACACCACAAGAGCGTAAGGAGATGGGTCACAACCTACTTTATAGCTTTCGCAGCTGTTTGCTCCATTCTATTTTCCAGTTCCCTTACGCAACTGTATCCATTTAATCAAATCAATGAATTCGTTGAGAAAATCAGCACCGCAATTAGTGGAGTCATACAATGAATGAACAAACCAGAGATATAGAGACCTTCGAACACTATTTTAGGGATCACGAAGAAGAAATTTTTCAAGACTACGTGACCTTTTTAAAGTTTAAGAGTATCAGTACAGACAAAGCTTTTCGTGGGGAAGTGAGAAGTTGCGCAGAATGGTTGATGGAACGTATTCAAGAGATCGGATTTGAAACAGATCTGTGGGAAACATCTGGATGCCCCACTGTTTTTGCGCAAAACCTCAATGCCGGCCCTGATAAACCTACATTACTGATCTATAACCATTACGATGTGCAACCTGTTGATCCGCTGGAACTCTGGAACACTCCACCCTTTGAACCGACAATGGTTGATGGTAACGTGTATGCTCGTGGAGCTCAGGATAATAAGGGGCAGTGCATGTATGTCTTTCAAGCTCTAAAAGCTCTGATAAATACAAAAAAGGCTTTACCCATCAATATCAAATGGATTATCGAAGGAGAAGAAGAATGTGGATCTGAGGGTCTTGCAAGGATACTTCCAAAAAAGAAAAAACAATTAACTTCTGACTACCTTGTTATTGCTGATGTAGGGATTGCCTCTATGGACAAACCCTCT
>JBCDHL010000183.1:0-5235 GCA_038750095.1 Chlamydiota bacterium | reverse complement strand
GCTCGATCGCATTCAGATCCCAGGGGGCGCTGCTTAATAATAACTGTATCCATATCATAGAGAGCTTTAGCAATCTTTTGATGAGGTTTCGGAATGAAGACTATTTCTAGTGTACACTCCTGCTCTGTGGATAGGTACTGAAGACTCATCCCATCAGGCATAAATGAATACTCTTTATCTAGCATAAATGACTTGACAATGAAGCGCTTTGCGTAACAATAGTTCGTCTTGTCATCTTTGTAAACGACATTAAAGACAGTCTCTTTATCAGCCACACCAGCATACACGACCTTTTTCCCGTTTTGATGTGCGTAATATTTTTCTGGGATGTTCATGACCTTATAACTACCATCTTTAAACAAGAGAAGAAGCTTGTCGAAATTCGTACATTCAAAAGCGGTCTCACTTTTCACTTTTGTCCCAACGAACCCTGTTTTTGGATCGAATCCTACCTTGACAGTTTTGGTCGCGATCGCACGCATATCGACCTGTTCAATCTCCTGAATAACCGTTCTACGCGGGAATTCATCTTTGTATTTCTTAATGAGCCCTTTGATATAGTTGATGGTGAAGCGTTTCATATTTTTTAGGCTCTTTTCCACCTCTTTGAGACGCCCTTCCAGTGCAGCAATTTCCTCTTCATTTTTGCTAAGATCAAAACGAGAGATTCTTCGGATAGGGATATTAAGAAGGCGCTCACGATCTTCATGTGTCGGTACCCTCAGAAGCTGTTTATGGAATGGCTTCAAACTTGCCGCTACATTATCATGGATCTTGTCATAAGACTTAATTGTCTCCAGCTTTTTATAAAGACGGTTCTCAATAAAAATCTGTTCCAAAGTTTTCTGGAAGATCTTCTCATGTAAACGATCCTGCTCTATCTCGAGCTCCCACTTCAGAAACTCCTTGAGTAGAACCGTATTCTCTTCCAAAATTTCATTAACGGTCATCTCATGTGGTAAGTTATCAACAATGACGACAATATTAGAGTTAAGAGAGACTTCACAATCGGTGTATCCATACAAAGCCTCTTGCAATTCGTTGGCATACTGCCCACGAGGAAGCTTGATTTCAATCTCTACTTTGTCCGCAGTATAATCGTTAATCGATTCGATCTTAATCTTTCCGCGCTTTGCTGCCTCGTCAATGGATCGAATCAGCGATTCAGTGGTCGTACCATGCGCAATTTCTCTGATAACAATCGTTTTCTGATCTTCGATATCGAGTTTAGCTCGAAGCTTGACCTTACCCTTACCCTTATTATATTCCGAGGCATCCATGATACCCCCTGTCACGAAATCGGGATAGACAATGTACTCCTTACCTTCAAGGATATCGATCTGCGCCTCAAGAAGCTCAATAAAATTGTGTGGTAAAATCCGTGTTGACATCCCTACTGCGATCCCTTCAGCACCTTGCATCAATAACATGGGAACTTTTGCTGGGAGATAAACAGGTTCTTGTGCACGTCCGTCATAAGAAGCGATCATTTCGGTGAGGTCAGGATTAAACATCGTATCGATTGCAAGAGATGATAGTCGCGTTTCGATATATCGAGATGCTGCAGCAGGGTCACCCGTATAGATATTTCCGAAATTCCCTTGTTTATCTAGGAGAAAATCTTTATTGGCGAGATTTACAAGAGCGTCAGTAATCGGAGCATCGCCGTGAGGATGCAAGGCCATTGTCTGCCCGGCAACATTCGCTACTTTATGGAGTTTTCCATCATGCATTCTGAATAACGTAAAAAGAATACGTCTTTGTACCGGCTTCAAACCGTCGATCACATTTGGAATTGCCCTGTCTAGAATTACATAGGAAGCGTACTTCAAGTAATTCTCTTTCATGAAATGTTTTAAATCTTCCATATTAAGCTTCTTCTATATCTAACTCTTCTGCGTGCAACTCAGCGATTTCGCGCTGTGCTTCTTCATCCTCGTTGACCAGATTTTCCATAATAAATTTTTTTCGTTCTGGAGTGTTTTTTCCCATATAAAACTGTAAAGTCGGTTTAATATCGGAAAATGATCCTACAGCGACCCTTATCAGGCGTATATCTTCACTAATGAATTGTTTGAATTCATTGGGGGAAATCTCTCCTAGCCCTTTGAAACGAGTGACTTCAACTCCTTTTTTGAGCTCCTCGATAGCTGCATCACGCTCTTCTTCGCTGTAACAATAGATTGTTTTCTTTTTATTGCGGACTTTAAAAAGTGGGGTTTCTAATACGTAAAGATGACCATTGAGAACAAGTCCTTCGAAGTAGGTCAGGAAAAAAGTGATGAGTAAATTTCTGATATGCATCCCATCGACATCGGCATCAGTAGCAAGAATGACCTTGTTATAACGCAAGTTCTCAATATCATCCTCGATATTAAGAGCACTCATTACATTGTACATTTCTTCATTTTTGTAGAGCTGATCCATCTTCATCCCAAACACATTGAGAGGCTTACCTCTCAAAGAAAACACAGCTTGAGTTAATGGATCGCGTGAAGAGACAATCGAAGCACTTGCAGAATCTCCCTCAGTGAGAAAGATCATTGACTCCTCAGAGCGAGCCGATTTGTCACCGAGGTGATATTTACAATCTCTGAGCTTTGGGATTTTAAAAGAGATTTTTTTCTGTTTTTCCTTCGCCTCTTTTTTGACAGCAGAAAGCTCTTTGCGCAATTTTTCGTTGAAGGCGACCCGTTCGATAATTTTTTTGGCTGTCTCTGGGTTTTTGTAGAGTAGGTTGACGACAGCGTCCTTAACCTCCTGGACAACCGGCCCACGTACCTCGGTGTTGCCCAGCTTATTTTTTGTTTGCGACTCAAAAACTGGGTCTTTAACCTTAACGAGTACTGTTCCAACAATACCCTCTCTAACGTCTACACCCTGAAAGCTTTTTTTGGCGTACTCATTGACGCCTTTCAGAACACCTTCACGAAAGGCCGAAAGATGGGTACCACCGTCAGCTGTGTACTGCCCATTAACGAAAGAAAAGTGTGTTTCACCGTAGCTTTGCGTGTGGAGAAAGGCAAACTCTAATTGCTTCCCACGATAGTGAAGAGGTTTATAGAGGCGCGCCTCCTCACTTACCTCATCGCTTAGAAGATCGAGAAGACCATTTTCGGAAACAATCTTCTGTTTGTTATAAACAACTGTGAGTCCCGAGTTAAGATATGCGTAGTGCCATAGACGCTTAGTAATATACTCTTCATCAAATTTAAATTTTTTGAAAATTTCAGGATCAGGAATGAATTCGACATAAGTCCCGTTTTTTTCTTTCGTACTACCTTTCTTCTGTCGCTCTTTTTTTCCTTGGGAAAATTCAAATTCAGCGAACTTACCATCGCGATGGCTGCGTACCAGAAACTGACTAGACAAAGCATTGACAGCTTTGGTACCGACACCGTTAAGACCTACAGAAAACTGAAACACATCATCATTATACTTGGCACCCGTGTTGATTTGACTCACGCAATCAAGAACCTTCCCCAATGGGATGCCACGCCCAAAGTCACGAATGGAAATTTTTCCTTCATCGTAGTCTACTTTGACCTCAATTTTTTTTCCGTGGTTCATGATGAATTCATCGACACTATTATCAATGACTTCTTTGAGCATAATATAGATCCCGTCATCAGGATGAGATCCATCACCAAGGCGACCAATATACATCCCGGAGCGAAGACGTATATGCTCGAGTGCATCAAGAGTTAAAACTGTGCTTTCGTCGTAATTTTTTGCCATAACTTGTTCACTTTGCCAATAAATATAGAAAAAACATGCCGTCACTCATAGAATATAAGGAATCAACATAAGAAATAAAGGAAAAAGTGGTTGTTAACCCAGACGCAAATATTAGTTAATACAGCAAGTAAACACCTTGACATTATGAATAATTTTATTGAATGTTACAAATTTCACCGGAAGTGATTCAAAAGTGCGGGTTTTTGAACACGTTCGGTATATGCTAGAGGAGATTCTTTCGTGCCATACAATGAAAAAATTCCAGGCTGGATGCCAAAAAAAGATTTAACAACCCTTGAAACGCTGGCAAAAAGGGTACCAGAAAATGGATCTATCGTCGAAGTCGGCTCGTACCAGGGACGTTCCTCATGGGCTCTTGCAAAATCCTGTCATCCAAGTGTGGAAGTATGTTGCATCGACCTTTGGAACGATTCTTTCATCAAAGAACAATTCATCGAAAACACAAAGGACTGTCCGAACATCCATTCCATCCAGTCAGGTTCAACAGAGGTGGACTGGCCCGAGGATAAAAAAGTCGACCTCGTATTTATCGATGCCGACCACACATCGCCTCAAGTCGACAAAGATTTAGCATTCTGGTCCAAACGTGTCAAAGCGAAAGGAACATTGTCTGGCCACGATATGGATGTCGCCTCATGGCCAGACGTGTGTCGCGCCGTTTTGAACCTTAGCGAAGAGCTGCAGATCCCATTTAAAGTGAACGGCACTGGATTAATTTGGTGGATCGATTATGATCCCACCATGCATCCAGATTTTGGTTCAGAAGCAAATGAGGTGATTATTGACTGGATAAAAGAACTCACTACTAAAAAATGACATCAACAAAAGAAATAGCTAAGACGTTCATATTCATCAAAAAAAATACGCCCTCTCAAGCACTCGCAAAACCATTGCATGTTTTAAAGCTATTGAATGACCAAATTGTTGAGCTGGCGGTGGCGTCCAAATAACACGAGCAAGGGCTGAAACTTGATACAAAGAACAATGATTTTCTGGCGCTTCTACTAAGTCTTTTAATGGGAGAAAAACTTTATCTTCCAAAAGTGAAGCTAACTTCCTCGACTCTTCGTCGGACTTCGCAGGCTGTTTGTACAAATCCATTATACGTCGGGCAATGTAATCAGTTGTCACAGTACCTTCGTAACCAGTTACACTCACCTCATCATTCAAAAAACCAAGCTTTACATCGACGTTATTTTCAAAAATATCATTTAATTCGCTGTAAGATTTTGCTTTCTCAAGTGCATTGTTCAATTCCATAATTTCATCCTTTTTGATGTTTACCAGCGGGTATCCTAAGTTAAAATCATAAAATAAGTCAATCACCGTTAAAATTTTCAGGTGGATTGAAGATCAAAATGAAACCTCTGTAACTACCTCTAGGGTGCAACACAAAGTTGAGGTAAATGGCTCATTACAATAATGCGTACCCTATTGTTTTCGTAAATTTCCCCTTAATCCGCGCCCCAGTAGTCT
>JBCDHL010000182.1:0-5270 GCA_038750095.1 Chlamydiota bacterium | reverse complement strand
TTTCTAATGAAAACTGGCTATAATTTTAAACATTTGTTTTTAGGGATTTTACTACTTTTCTCATCATTCCTTCATTCAACTGATGAACCATCAAAAGTTCTCAGTTTTCGCGGGCACTTAGGGAAGTCCCAAATGAGCAATATCGCCAAGATTCTTGACGAACTACAAGATCAAGAACTTTCCTCTCTGGTCATAGAAATTGATTCCACATCAGGTGACATCAAAGAAGTGCTAAATATAGCTAAAGAGATATACAGACTAAAAACCGAAAAAAAACTCTTGGTCATCGCTTACATCGAGGATAATGCCATAGGCCCTGCTGCCGTCCTACCATTTCTTTCCGATAAACTCTATATCTCCTATCTCGTCGCATGGGGTGACATTCCCCTTGGTACTGATGAAGCCCTTCCAACAAATTTACTGAAGAGTCGTGTGACGAGTTTAATCTCTGCTGATCACCCAAAAGCTGATCTTTTGAAAAAAATTGCTACAGCAATGAGTGATCCTGGGCTGGTCGTTATTAATGAAAACGACCTACAACTGAAGGTCGATGGCAAAGGAGATCCAGCCTACACAATTTCTACTGATGAAGAAACACTCGTTCTCAATCACAACGAACTTAGCCAATTAAATTTGATAGAGAATACCCTCCCAATCAACGCGTTTCGCAAACAGATCGAAATCTCAGAGGAAGATAAGGAGTCTATCGATAAGGCCCCCACTCCTATTATTGACAAACAAGCTTTTGAAGAGCAGCTCGAGGAACATATCACATATGATCCCAATGAGGAAACCCTCATCGGCCATATCTTGATCGATGACAGAAAACAAGGAATCAATCAGTCGACATGGATCTATGTGAAAACAGCATTAGATTACTACAAAGAACTAAAACCAGCCTTTATCATTCTGGAACTCAACACACCCGGCGGTGAAGTTTTTTCCTCCCAAAACATTTCGGATGCTCTGCAGGATATCGATTTGCAAAACAATATCCCCGTCATCGCTTTTATCGATAACTGGGCAATTTCCGCTGGAGCAATGCTCGCCTACTCTTGCCGCTTTATCACAACGACAAAAGACGGAAGCATGGGAGCCGCAGAACCGGTCATCATGGGAGAAGGCGGACAAATGCAAAGCGCGAGTGAAAAGGTTAATTCTGCATTACGTACGGACTTCGCCAACAGAGCTCGATTTTTTGATCGCAATTCAGATATTGCTGAAGCAATGGTCGACAAAGATATCATCCTCGTTCTACGCCATGGCAAAGTAATTCGACTCGATAATGAAGATCAGATACGTCTGAAGGGGCCAAATCCCGATAGAATCATTACCAATAAAGGCAAGCTACTCACCCTTAACGCAGAGGAAATGATTGACTATGGTGTTGCTGATATGGTCGTCCAGCCTGCTAAACTTGACCAAGTCTCTGGTGAAGAGTTAAATGTAGGTAAATGGTCATTTAACAAGGAGCTTCTATCAAAGATATCTTACCTAAACGAAATCCCCAATGCCAAAATTGACGCTTATCGTATGGACTGGCGCACGAAATTTTTCGCGATCCTTTCTATGCCTATTGTCTCTTCAATACTGATGCTAGGGCTCCTCTTAGGCTTTTATATCGAATTTAATACTCCAGGATTTGGTCTACCAGGAGCTGTTGGCTTAACATGCTTGGTATTGATTATCATGGCAAACTTATCACTCGACATTGCAAATTGGCTAGAAGTGATTTTGATGCTGGTTGGATTAACGCTCATCGCCGTTGAGTTATCACTGCTCCCAACAGGAGGAATCCTTGGATTTGTTGGCGCTCTGTTTTTTGTGGGAGGACTTTTTGCCATCATGTTACCTGGGATTGACAAGGTAGACTTCGAATTCGACACGCAAACATTCAACGCAGCTGGTGAAGAATTCTTTCGGCGGCTTGCATGGATGTGTGGAACATTAGTTGTCGGATTTGTACTCATTGTTTTTTTGAGTCGCTACATAAGTCCCAATTTAGCGGGTCTAAACCGTCTTGTTCTTGCTGGTCACGAACAAGAGGCGTCTGAAGGTTTTGTTTCCGGAGAAGACCCCGACGATCTACCCAAACCTGGAACAAAAGGGGAGGTACTAGCTACTTTACGACCGGCTGGAAAGATCATCGTCGATGATGCTATTTACGAAGCCGTCACTGCGGGCTCATTTATCGAAAAGGGTGAGAAAGTGATCATTGACCGTATTGATGGAAATGTCATTGTCGTAAATAAAATAAGTGGAGAAGAAGGAACTGTATGACGACAGCATTTATACTATTAGGGATTGGCTTTTTAGCCATATTATGCGAATTCTTTTTGCCTGGCGGAATAATGGGAACTGTGGGAGCTCTATTTATATTAGGCAGCATTGTGATTTTTGCGTCAAATAGCGACTCACTCATCTTAACTTTTGGCTATATCGTGATCACACTCGTTGCATTTGGATTATTGGTAAAGTTCGCCTTATGGCGTATTAAACATGGTAAGCCAGGCAAAACAATCTATTCTGATGATGACCAAGAGGGATTTGTAGCGTCTAAATGGGATCGTTCACTCGTCGGTAAAGACGGTTTTGTATCCACAGACCTCAAACCTGGTGGGCACATCACTATCGAAGGAAAACAATATTCAGCCATTTCGCAAAGTGGTTATATCCCTTATGGTGAGGGTGTCACAGTGATTGGTGGTGAAGGGGAAACATTAATCGTGAAACAAACGACAAAAAGGATGCATCCATGAATACCAGTTTAGCAGTTGCCGAATGGGGAATCGAATTTTATTTTATTTTTATCGTCCTAGCAATACTCGTAGTGGTTCTACTTAGTATTTTAGGAAAATTTATCAGTTTATGGTTCCAAGCTTTTGTTTCTGGAACACCCATTTCACTCTTTAATATTATCGGAATGAGTTTGAGAAAGATTCCTCCAAGAGTGATCGTAAATGCAAGGATTAACGCTTTTAAAGCGGGATTGAAATCAATATCGGTATCTGACCTCGAAACCCACTTTTTAGCGGGTGGACATGTTCCTGAAGTTGTCAATGCCATGATCGCAGCTGATAAGGCAAATATCACACTCGATTGGCGAAAAGCGACTGCGATCGACTTAGCTGGCCGAAATATCCGGGAAGCGATCGAAACATCCGTTTATCCAAAAGTTATTGACTGCCCTGAAACAGGTGGATACATTACTGGTGTCGCTAAAGATGGTATCCAAATAAATGTAAGGGCTCGGGTAACAGTAAGGACGAATATCCAACAACTCGTCGGAGGGGCGACTGAAGAGACAATTATCGCGAGGGTCGGTGAAGGCATTGTCAGCGCGATTGGTGGCTCAGACACACACCTTCAAGTCCTTGAATCGCCTCAGCGTATTTCGAAACTCGTTTTGGAAAAAGGGTTGGATGCATCGACTGCCTACATGATTCTTTCCATTGATATCGTTGAGATGGTTCTTGGTGAAAATATCGGAGCAAGGTTACGTGCTGATAAAGCTGAATCTGATAAACGTATTGCTCAAGCTGAAGCTGAAAAGCGTCGTGCTATGGCCGTTGCTGCAGAGCAAGAAAACAAAGCAAAAGTTAAAGATATGGAAGCCTTGCTAGTAGAAGCGCAAGCTTCTGTTCCTCTTGCTATGGCTAAGGCCTTTGAAAAAGGGAACTTAGGAATCCTCGATTATGCCAAAATTCAAAACATTCAAGCCGACACCGAGATGCGTAAATCGATAGCCAGTCCGGAAGAAGAGGGACCCAACAGACCTGGTCAACACTAAGGACTAACGTTTATGAACCTTATTGAATTTATTGGCTTTATCATTACGATGATTCTTGTCATTTACTTATCTTCTAAGCGAGCAATTGAAGATAGAAAACGACGGTTAGACCCTAATTATGATGAAGGTGAGGAGGATGATAACTTTCGTGAAATGGTTCACCTTCTCAACCTCTCCCCAGAAGATGTAAAAGCCCTAGAGCGGGAGCTTAAAGGAGAGCCCGCTCAACCTCCTCCTCCACCCAATGTCATGCAGCAAAAAACAAAAACTGCGGCAAAAAAAAGGGTCACTAGAACACTTAGTGACCAATATGCTTTACGTACAAATATCGAAAATTTTAAGCAGCGATCAAAAGTCGCAGAACGCGAGTTCGACACAAAAATCGATCACCGATACGAAAAACCTCGAAAACCAATTATCACGCAAAGCCTAAGGGTTGAACCGGAGAGAGACCCATACGCAACAATAGGGCTAGGGTCTAAAAAAACACGCATCAAACAGATACTCGATTCATTAGAATCTAAAAATAATATGATCATATTACACGAAATAATCGACAAACCTAAGGCATTAAAGGATGATAAAATTCATTGGTGATAGTTATCGCAAAATCAAAAGTCATATTGCACAGCTAGCAAAAGAATGTGAAAGAGACCCAGAGGATATCACACTCCTCGCAGTGACCAAAACACTTCCAATGGAACATATCCTTTCCGCCTACGAAGTAGGGGGACGCCACTTCGGAGAAAACAAGGTTCAAGAGGCACTAGAGAAAATTCAAAATGCCCCGGATGACATCGGATGGCACCTTATTGGAACTTTACAAAAAAACAAGGTAAGAAAAGTTATCGGTAAATTTTCTCTCATCCATTCAGTTGACAGCTTGGAATTGGCTGAAAAAATCGAAACATGTAGCGAAGAGGCCAAAGAAGTTACTAAAGTCCTCTTACAAGTTAACACTTCAGGTGAACAGTCAAAACATGGTTTATCAATCCGACAATGGAGAAATAGATTCGAAGAGATTCTCTCCCTCAACAATATTTCTGTAGAGGGACTAATGACAATTGCCCCCTTTTCAGACGACACAAAAGTTGTTCGTGAATGTTTTCGAAAACTTCGTGATTTTCGAGAGGAGCTGCAAGAGTTATCGGGGAATCGTGCGAATATTCACCACCTTTCCATGGGGATGACAAACGATTACCCGATTGCGATTGAGGAAGGAGCAACAATCTTACGCATTGGTTCTGCGATTTTTGGCGATAGGGATTGACTATACCGATCATGTTTCAAAATTTGGCTTTCTTAAAGCCAAAATTCCAAATTTTGAAACAGGATCGGTATACAGCTGTTCCCGGTAAAAATCTAAATAGTTGTTTACAAGTGAATTAGAAATGTAGTACAAATTTCTTTTCGTAAACTTCATGGCTGCGATTTTTTACCTAACGGAATCGCGGTAGCGATTTAAAGGGTAAAAGCCCCG
>JBCDHL010000181.1:0-5273 GCA_038750095.1 Chlamydiota bacterium | reverse complement strand
ATGTAATTTAATTCCAGTAAATATAAAGAAATCATTTAATTCACACACTCTTAATATTACTCAATTAAATATATGATAAAATAAAAGAAACGATTTTAAAAGGTGAGATGGTATGCAATCTTCTAGTCCCAATCCTGGTTTCAGTTCAAATTCTCTATATTCAGAAGGTTCTATGAATTTAACTGAAGGTGTTAGTGTTCAAGCTGATATAAAAAGTGATAGTGAACAGGCCGCTATAAATAGAGAACAATTAAAAACAATTACTATTGGTGAAGGTTCAGAGAAAGTTACAGTAGAGATAGAGGGGGAATACTTACAAAACAGGTTGATGATGATTGGCTCATCAGAGGCTTTCGGTCTCACTGGTTTTAATCCAGAGACAATTAACACTTTATCAGACGATCAAAAAGAGAGTTTGTTAATCGGCCTTACGACCGTTTCATCGCAAGATGTTAAATATTTGCTTGATGCAATTAATTCTGAAGAAAATGAAGAATTTGGAAGATTATTTGGAAAAAATAAAGATATAGCTGAAAGCCTAAAAGATCGAACTTTTGATAGCTTAACTACAGATGAATTAAACAAGCTTGTTAAAATGCTGCAACCACAATCCGTTGATAATTCTAAAAAGTCTAGATATACAGGGAGTCCTGTAAACAAGCAAATCGCTTCTGGCCAAATCGACACTCACGTTTATGAATTCAGGACTCCAAGCGAGCGTTTGAATCTAGCCTTAAATAAAGCAACCGAAAAAGTTAGAGAATTCCATCTAAAGCTGACATCTAGGCATAGTATCGTAAAGTCCTATAAAGGGTTGGCAAAAGTCGAAGAAATGAAAGCCCCTGATGACTTGACAACTCCAGAAGAAAAACAACGGTTTAGAACCGAACAGCTTGCAAAGGGGATTGCCTATCGAGACAGTCTTACAGAAGGGGATCTTGTCAAAGCTCCTGGTTCTAAAGAGCCTCCTCTCTATTATAAGGTGGCAAAGAAATTTGGAACAAATAAAGGGTTAGTGGCGTATGCACTTGAGCCATTTCCAGCAGAGAATAAGGAACTACAGCCCATGGTGTTATTCCGGGGGACAAGAACTAGCGCTGAGGGGTTGGACAGTTTAGGGACAATTCGTACAGACCTCGATGAAGAACTTGGAAGATCCGGATTCGAATCAAGTAAGGAGGAAATGAAAACTTTTCTTAAAGAAAGTAAGCGCTTTGCTGAAAATGATATCGAAGTTGCTGTACACAGCTTAGGAGGTACTCTCGCACAATTATTTGTTTGTGAAATGCTCAAAGCAGAGCCTTTTGGTGATAAGACTCTTGCACAAAACACAAACTCAGATAAGCAAATACATTTGTCAACTTTTAACTCACCAGGTTTGTCTGAAAAAACACAAAAATTTGCAATGGTTGACTTGGATAGGTATTCAAAACCTGTTTTAACTATTCACGCTTATCGGACAGAAGGGGATGGTTTGGATAAGGTAGGAGACATGCATTTGGGAAATTATTCGTTTTTACCGAATCCACCCGGTGGACTTAACGCTAATGATAGCACGTTATTTGTATACAAACCTGGAGCTTCAGGTAAATTTGAAGGGGGAAGTGGCGATCAATGGAATATAGACCTTCATCGGTCAACTTTTTTGGACAAAGGTAAAAACAATGGTTTTACGGAAGAGAAAATGAAGTTTAGTGAAGCACAAAAAGAACTGAATCATGCTACCAGAAAAAGAACCGGTTTCGTTTGCAAGTTGCTCAGCAAACATGAGCAAGGAAGAAGACTGATGCATTTTTTTAAAGAGCGAGTTTTAAGGAGAGGATTGGGTAAAACAATAGGTCGACCTTTAGTTGACAGAGTTAAAAAATACAGGGGAGACCAAAGCAAAAAATACATATCCGACAAGCCAAACATTTCTCCAATGGAATACAAGGCGAGATATACATTAAGTTGATTACTTCTCTCCCTAGGTAGTGATGAACTCACTACAAGAACACTTTCACAAATAGCCTTTGAATTGGATTGCAATTTGAGTGAAAGAGAGGGTAATTATAAGTGGTGGAGAAATTTTAATCAGAGTGATTCGCACGCGATCGGTCAATCACTTATAAATTTATTCGAACCAACCAAAAAGGCTGTCAAAGTAAGAATGAGAATCGGGAAGGTTTTCGATGAACTCCTGCGGGTCAGAACCAATCTCAATCGAACGTAAAACATGAGCTCCTTTTTTTTCACTTTTTGAACTACTATCCATTGTAAATATGAATGATTTTAGTTCTTTGTCATAGTGTTTTCCTCTATCAGTAAGGAATATATAGTTTGGGCTTTGATTCAGTACCTCTAAACTAACATTTGTTGTATTAACCAGAGATAAGTACCAGTTATTTGGAGATTTCTTTTTCCAGATCGACCTACTGTAATCTAACAGATCTCTTTTACAAGCCATTATCACAACTGAAAAACTTAGCTCTGGTTTTCGTTCTAATTTTTCATAAGTTTTTAGGAAAGGATTGAGGTACTCATCAAATAGTTGATTGCAATATTTCTGAATTTCTCTAGTCGACAATAAATTTTCACTTTCTGAGGTGACGATTTTTTCTTTTGCAAACTTGACATCATTTATTTCTATTTCACAAACCATCTTTATCTCTTTGTACCTCTGATCTTCAGGTTTGCTATTCTCGATTTTAAAAATCTTCAAAGCTTCAGAAAGGTTTATGCTTGCAACTATCATAGTTAAAACTTATTTGTATTTCAAAATTTGAGGTTTTGGCTTCGAGGGGTTGGACGAATTCTTATGAACCCACGAAGCATACTATTCCATTACCTATTAAATTATCCAAAGAAATTCTAACGTTAGAAAGTGTATTCGCCGAAAGACGGCAGGATTTGGCCAATTTTTCCTGAATCTAGAGAAGATGCGATTGTATACCTAGAGGGAAGAAAAGTGACACTTCCATATCCAGAAGACGTAAGCTGTCCCACATTTGCTTACGCTCTCGGAGCTTCTCTCTGTATTTCTGGAGTTCTTGTATCTATAAGAACAAATATATGGATGGGATGTGGTGTAACAACATTGGGATGTGGTTTATCAGGCGGTTCTATGTATAAGCTACAAGATATCAGAAACCAAGATGCTAATAAACAGAATTTAGATAGGCTTATCGCACGAATTAGAAACGAAAACATTAATGATTTAGCGGCACCTATTGATGGAGATGAATTACGAGACTTAATGCACTATAGTGACGAATCAATCTTCGCCAGAATGAGCGCAGAACAAAAGTCGGAAATGGATATTTTATAAAGAGTTTGTTCGGTCGATACATAGAGTACGAACAACTCAGCTTCTGATCTTTTACGGGTTATGACACAACATAACGATGATTATCAGACCTTAAATTAACCAATACAAGCATTACCCTTCTTTAACATCCAGTCTTAGAATTTTGTTTTAATAGAGACTGTTTAAGTCATTTTTTTTATCAACGCCATTTGACCTATTTTGCTTTTAGCCGTACAAATTTCATTGCTTCCCCTAGAGATATCATTATAAACAATTTCTAATGAATACGGACGATTTGTTGAGAGCCACTCAAAAAAGTTACCAACAGAATGTTCTCTATTTTCGATAACTTCCGAAAACTCTTGGTACATCATTCTCACAAAAGAGTTACCTTCAAATGAGCCATTGGTATCCATGGATTTTTTAAGATCTATTGATCTAAGCTCCTTCACTCTCATTAAATACTGATCAGAAGTCAAATCCTTGGGATAATACCCATATTTACCGTACCAGGAATTTCCTTTGATTAAAGGTCTGATAATTCGTAAACAGAAATCTACACCTATACTAAGAGCCTTATGATATTTATTAATTATAGGATTAATGTATTTACCATTACTTTTTTCCATTGAAAGATTGTGACGGTTAGCAAAACGAGTAATCTCTTCGCTTGCCATTTTCGCATCACCTCGTAAAACGTAATGCGAAGCATCTGTAAGAGAAACCTGGGAAAATTGAAAAGCCTTTGCTATCGCATCTGTCAATTTCATGAGATCGTCTCCTCGTAACCCATAACATTTCTTAAGGCTTCGATTCGGGTACAAATTCAAAAGAATTCCACCCGTCAATAAATAGTTAACGTCATCCGGATTATCCAATGCAGGAATTGAGAATAAAAACCCTAATTTTTCAGTTTTTCTAATCCTTAGTGGAAACTCTTTCGTTGCTCGACCAAGCTTAATGAAGATAGTAGTATCTTTCTCCTCTCCATTTTCCGAGGAGTTGAAATCGCAAAAAATGTTTTTTAACTGTGTAGCAACTCGTTCATTTCTTGCAGCTATATAGTTTCGCCACACCCTTTGAATAGAAGTTGCGGCAGCTCCCGCATTCCTTTTCTCTTCCAGGTATTCAAGAGTGACTTTTCCATTACTAACGATATTTACGTTCATTACTACAACCTTTAGCGATCTTTTCTAACTCAATGACGGTTTCTCTGCCCGATCATGTGCCGTCTCTAAGGAATTATCCCTGTGAACAATAAAACCGCAACTCTCCAGCATTTCAGCATGCTTATCATAGATTTGGGATCTTGATCCCAGTTGTAAAAAGCCACCAGGCTTAAGTTTACGGAAGATCATCCTTAGAGTCTCCGCAGAGTGTTTGTCATCGAAAAGAATTAGATTGGAATTGGTGTGATCTCCAACAGATTCAAGAGAATTATCTTCAAAAGCACCCCAGAGATCTGCGTTATGCATGTCTATAATTACATCAGGAACCTGCAAAGCATCTAAAGCAATCCTTAAACTTGGTACTTCATGACTATGGCCAAAACGTTTCATGCAGTATACTTCCTCGTCGAGGTCTCTTCCGCAGCCTAGAAGTACTGTCTTTATATCACGATGTTTCTCTAAAAAATTAAGCAAATATGGAACGGGGTTATATTTAAATTTCATTTTTACAACATCTTCAAACAATTCAGGATTTAGCTTTAAGGCCCCGCTTCCTGTAAGAAGTTGTAAAACCTTCGACTTTTCACTATCGACACACTTGCTCGCTTCGATATTCAAAATCTGATTTACCATTCTTTGAACTTTGCCAACATCGTAGTTTAACTCAGTGCCATCATCAATACGTTGAAAAGTTTCCTCCTTTTTCAATTGCTTTTCTTGCAGAACCTGTTGGAACCCTTCTGCTACCCCAATACCGCCTCCAAAACGATCATAGGCTATTTGTAAAAGTTCTAGTTCGTCCGAAACCTCTTTTTTTT
>JBCDHL010000180.1:0-5284 GCA_038750095.1 Chlamydiota bacterium | reverse complement strand
GTTTTACCCAGATTCAATATTGGGAATCATCCACGACCTATCTATAGCTCTCGGTAACAATAATCTGGAGCAATTACAAAAATTACTCCTACAACTTGGCTTTACCTCGTTGAAAAATCCGAAACGTCCGACACCCGTTGAAGAAGCTCAAATGCTCATCGACCATTTCGGAGATGTCTTTTATGAAACGATCGTGGACCTATCTGAAAATTGGGGAGATGAAGCTGACGACCGACCCAAAATAGAGTTAGGATTTTGGCCAGGAGGTGATCGGGATGGTCACCCTCTTGTGACGGTAGAAACGACACGTACCGTCATCCATCGCCTACGCTATTATATCCTCAAAAAATATGAATTAGAGTTTGAAAAACTTCGTACGAGAATTACTTTCAAACACGCTATTTCATCTGTCAATACGATCCGAGCAAAACTTCACGAAGCAATAGAAGGTTCGGGGGGATATACGACTCCAGACGAATTTATAGAGGATTTAGTAAAACTGAAGGAAATAGTAGAGAAACACCATGGAGGTCTATTCTCCGAAACAATCGAACGAATGATCATTGCACTAGAAAATTTTGGTTTCTATTTTGCAAGTTTAGATGTACGACAAAGCAGTCAAGTCATAGAGAATACCGTTTCTCAGATGTTCCCCGATCAAACGATCGATAACAAGTGGCTGATCGAGACCCTTGGAAGTAACAATCTTCCATCTCCCAACCTGAACGATTTAGTGAATGAAGAAAAAGATTTGGTGAACCTGTTTCAATTCATCCCCGAAATTCAGCAGAAAAATGGGAACAAGAGCTGTCATCGCTTTATCATTAGCCACTGCCATCACCCTAACCATCTTCTTCTAAGCTTACTAATCGCACGTTTGATGACTAACGAAAGAGGAGTTGATCAACTTGATATCATCCCTTTGTTTGAATCTATAGAGGATCTTCAAAAATCTCATAGGATTATGGAACAGCTTTTCTCTCTCCCTTTATATCGCGAGCACCTCGTTACACGAAATAACCAGCAAACTGTAATGTTCGGCTTTTCTGACGGTACAAAAGATGGTGGCTACTTAACCTGCAATTGGGAAATTCAAAAAGCCAAAGAGCGTTTGTTAAATCTCGCTGGAAAGAATAAACTGGAGATCATCTTTTTTGATGGACGTGGTGGTCCCGCTGCTCGTGGAGGAGGTAACACAGGAAAATACTATCAATCTGTTAGTGAGCGACTTCCAATAAATAACATTCAACAAACAGTTCAAGGACAAACCATCAGCAGTCACTATGGGACTGTCGCATCTGCAAAACATAACCTCGTAGAACTTCTCCTTGCACTGACGAAAAAACCTCATTCAAAAAATAAGGGGAATCATAACGAGCTCATTGCCGAGTTATCAGAAAAAGCTCATAGTTACTACACGGCTCTTAGAGAGCACCCCTTATTTCTTCCCTTGCTTGAAGAAGCAACATTATTGAAATATTTCGAGAAGTTAAATGTGGCTAGCCGTCCCCCAAAAAGGAGTAAGAAGGGCGGCATTAACCTCGATAATCTCAGAGCGATCCCTTTTGTGGGGGCATGGAGTTTGATGAAATTAAATATTTCTGCATTTTATGGTTTAGGCTTCGCCTTTGATGCCATTAAAGAAGAGGGTAGAGAAGAAGAACTCTACCAATTATTTGCCGATTCATCATTTTTTCGAGTACTCCTGGGCAATGCGGCACAAGCATTAAGAAAGTCCTTTTACCCTCTAACAACCTACCTCACCAAAGACCCAAAATTCAAAGAGATTTGGACACAGTTACTAGAAGAGGCAGAACGTACAGAAAAATGGGTTCTCTCACTTCGAGGAGAGTCTGAGCTTCTTGAAAAAGATCCGATTGTAGCCTCTTCAATTGCCATGAGAGAAAATATTATCCTTCCCTTATTAGTGATCCAGCATGCGGCTCTGATGAGAGTACGTAGTGACAAATTACCCAACAAAGCTTCGGTATTTGAAAAACTGATCTTAAAAAGCATTCCTCCAAGCATCAATGCAAGTCGTAACTCTGCTTAATGAGCTTCATCGTCATTCAAAAATATTCTTATCAACAATTTCCTTGATATGCTATCTTTCGACTACTTATTGCTGGTTGACAGGAGGACTTAAACACGATGAAACACCTATGGTTCTTGTTGGTACTAAGCGCATGCTTTTTTACTCAATACGCACAGAGTGAAT
This sequence comes from Chlamydiota bacterium, assembly GCA_038750095.1. GTDB lineage: Bacteria > Chlamydiota > Chlamydiia > Chlamydiales > Criblamydiaceae > JAJFMC01. The sequence continues at coordinate 3,066 of JBCDHL010000180.1, read as the reverse complement.
CCTCTACTGAGTCAGGTACCCTTATCGTCACCTATCACACCGGCCCTAAAGCTGAGAGATTGAACCGTGTCCACTTCTGGTTAGTGAATGAGCGTGGAGAAAGACGACTTTACCCACATGGTGGAGCATATGTCGATGATGGAGATCAACATGTAAGAATGGTGTTGATCGAAAATCTTCCACATGGAAATTATGAGCTCGAATTTCTTATCCCCAACAAAGACAGCTACTTCGACAAAGTTTCCAACAGGAACGTAACAGTTTCCTCAGGCGGAGTGGTTAAAATCGATCAAGCTATCAAGCCTCGAACTCCATTGCAAACACCAGATAGTAGCATTGCATCAGTAGAAGTTGATGTCTTTTATGAAAAACCTGAGAGCGAAATTATTCTTCCCAAAACGGGTAAACGCTACTATTCTTACCCAGCTACAGAGGTAGAGTATCCAGAAGCAAACATCACGGTTCGTAGTACGCTTCCTAGAGCGAGGTGGACAGTCTTTCAAGCAAATCAGGATATTGTTACAGGAGAAGGGTCTCTTTCTCATGTCCAAGTTTTACCAGGATTAGATTACTACATTGAGGCAGAACAATTTGACGACTACACCTTGAACATCTATCCTCCAGATACATTTAATCTTAGAGATGGTCAATCCAAAACTGTTGACCTCGTCTACAAGCGTAAGTATGGCTATATTGATATAGAAGCATCAATGCCTACGGGTGAAGAGCTGGTACTATTCATAGAAGGAGATCCTCAAAGGGGACCAACTCGCGCTAATCCCGTAGCTACAAACAACACCCTATCTTGGAAAAGTGGGTCGCTACCTGCAGGCCTATACCAAGTAACTATTACCCCACCTGATTACTATCAACCTATTGAACCCTTTACTGTAGAGGTAAAAAAAGGACAGACCACTGTCATACGCCCTCAATTAGAAGGAGCTCGGTGGATTAAGGTTACTTCAAACAGCCCAGATGCGATCTACCTCTTGCGAAACCAGAGCAACAAAGATGCTTGGAAAGGAGAAGGTACAGATTTTACTTTTCAAGGCCTTATTCCAGGAAACTACACTTTAACCTTTGCTAGCAGAAACCCACAAAAGGCAATTCCCCCCGAAAATAAGCGGGTAGTTCTTTCACGCTACCGCAATGATAATGCGTCTGTTGCTGCTGATTACGATATTGCCGGTGAATTAGAAATCGAAAGTAATCTCGATCGATATCACGTGAAAATTGATTCGAAGAATAGGCATGAAAAACCTTACCGTGAAAACGTTCGTAATTACAAGAAAACAGTTTACCTCCCAACAGGTGATTACCGAGTTTCTTTTTTACCCAAAAAAGGAATGAGGCACATGGAAGTACCAAAACCCATTGATGTCAACATCCGTGCCTACGCGACCGCTGAAGCCTATGGAGAATATCCAAGTCTTGATCAAAGCATTATCGATTCACTCGAAGAAGAAGATATGCTACCAAAGCCTGATCAAGATAAACAAACGATTCCATTGAATCCTACAGAAACTCTCATAAAAGTCACATCCGGTGATATGATTCTTGGAGACCCCTTCAACGATCAAAAAACTAACGAGCTTCCCGCTAGAAAAGTCTATTTAGACACGTTTGAAATCAGCATATACGAAGTAACGAACAAACAGTTCTCAAATTGGCTTACTGCAGCTTCAAAAAAAGGGAAGGTACGCTACCATGAAAACGGTTCAAAAAATGGCTTCGTTACCGACCTTTCTGGTAAAGTCTTGTGCAAAACGAATACTGCGAATAAGCACAGTCAAATCTTTGCAACAAAGTTATCCAATGAATCGATAGATTTTTCTCCCTTACCCGGAAAAGATGATCATCCAGTCATATTTGTCACCTGGTTTGGGGCTGACATGTTTTGTAAAGACCATGGCTGTAGGCTTCCTACAGAAGCTGAATGGGAGAAAGCTGGCGGCATGGCAATCCAAGCGACAAAACAACCGATGAAAAAATATCGGTATGGTTTTAGCCGCAACACTATTAGTCGTCCTTGGGCGAACTATAAAGTGAATGATCGCCCTATTGACAGCTTCAAAGTGAAGACAACACCCGTCGGATTTTACAACGGTAAAAACTTGCTTCCATTAGATATTGGTGATAAAGAACAGGTTCAGACAAGACACGCTCTAAGTCCTGCTGGTTTATACGACATGAGTGGGAATGTATGGGAGTGGACCAATGACTGGTATGCGAGTGCCGGTGAATTATCCAACAAAGAGACTAATCCCCAAGGACCTTCAAATGGAACGAAAAAAGTGGCCAAAGGTGGATGCTATGATTCGTTAGAAGAGGGAGTACGTGTTGCGGAACGAATGGGAATCCCAACAGACTATAGCGATGAATTTACAGGTTTCCGTTTAGCAAAATAATTTTCAACAGGAGAATATAAGATGTTTAAAAAATATTTTTCAGTAACAGATAGGGGCTCTCTAGCTGTGATGCTAGTCACTCTTGTCCTCTTCATTGCAGCACTATTCGTTAAGGGCATGAAACATGATATTCTCCTGGAGACAGGTATCTTTCTGGTGTCTGTAAAGCTCATCATTACAGGCTATAAATTAACAGTGGCAACAGGGGAGATTCAGGGTACTGTCGACGAGATTCTCGATCTTCTAAAAAAACATGCTGATGAACAAAGTAAAGAGAAGGAATAACTCCTATTAATACCAGCCCTCTTCACCGATAAGAGGTACAAAACGCACATACTCGAGAATTTCTTCAGAAAAGGAGTCTTCTTCTTGCTTGGTGTAACGCATAAGTTTCTGAAGGGTCGCGTCACCTACCGGTATCACTAACCTTCCCCCAACTTTGAGTTGCCGAAGCATCGTCTCGGGAAGAACTGGAGCTCCTGCTGTCACAACAATCGCATCATAGGGAGCGTGCTGAGGCCAACCTAAAGTTCCATCACCTACCTTCACATGGATATTATGGTAATTCAAAGCTTCGAAGCGCTTTTTTGCCTCATTGGACAACTCTGGAATTCTTTCGATAGAATAAACTTCACGGCAAAAATGGGCAAAAACAGCG
>JBCDHL010000179.1:0-5287 GCA_038750095.1 Chlamydiota bacterium | reverse complement strand
ACTTCGTCAGAAGCAAAAAACTCTGACTATCAAGCATAATTTTTAATATCATCCAGTACAAAATAAGGGAGATCGAGAAGCTGTGATACAACAAATAACATTACCACCACTCAATCCAAATGCCGTCCGAAGGGCGTATAATATATCCGAGATCATAGGTAGCTCTCCAATGGTAGACAAAGAAGATTTTGATTCTATGTCCAGCACTCTTCATGAGGCCATAATTTTCAGAGGAGAAGAAGCAGTTTTAGAGGAGCTCCGTTTGTGTGGAGAGTGCGATATACCCTTGTGTGAAAGAAGAATCACCCCCTTGCATCTAGCCTCTATGTTTGGTTATCAGAAAGTTGTAAGAGCACTAATTGATAAAGGCGTGAAAGTCAACTATCAAGATTTTCATGGCTACACAGCTCTGCATCATGCAGCGTTGTGTGGGCATCAAGAAGTGGTAGAGATATTGTTGGAGGCAAATGCTGACCCTGAGCGATTCTCTTACATGGGGGAGGTTTATGATCAGCTGACCGAAAACACAAAGTTCGACTATGACCATCAGAAGCCTTTACCAGTATGGACTGAAGACTGTGAAGGACATTTACAGCAGCTTAGTATGCGAGGTTATTATGAACTGACTGGAGCCTATTACGTTGATACCAATGTAAAAAGCCGGGAGCTTTTGGTTAACGATTGGCATCAATATCAGTTAGCGGGGAAAATTTTGGGATTGAGTGGGGGATTGAGCGATCAGTTATTAGAGTTTTTCGATAGCTCGTACTTTGCTGGTGAGGAAAATTTACCACAATTTGTGTTAAAGCAGTCGTTGCAGGATGATTCATCATTAGGTTTAGGGGTGTTTGCAAAAGAGGGTATTCCGGCTGGAAGATATTTGGGTTCTTATGAAGGACTCATCTGCTCGAATTTACAAAGTGATAGCGACCCAACCTATCATATGGAATACAATGCAGTCGCGAATATTGATGCCAAAGAAATAGGTTGTCCGTTGAGTCGTGTGCAGTTAGGGTTTCCAAATCTCATCAATTTTGAAGGTGGTTTTTATGCGATAGAGGAAATAGAAGGGCAGCTTTTGTGGAATTATGGGGATGTAGTCTATCATGCGGAAATGCCCTTTGTAGAGATTAACCCTCAAGGAACGCGTGATTTTGTGAAGGAACACACCGTTGAAGGGATGTTAGATCATTATGATCGATTAAAAAATAATTTTACTGAGTGTTCTTTTGACGATTTAGTACTGATCACAAAAGTCTTCTATTTTTTCTGTGTACCGCAATCTGTGTTATTCATGTATTTAGAGGGGGTCATTAATGAGCGGGAGGCTTTTTTGTTATTTGATAGAACACACTGTTACTTGACTATTCATCTTGTGGATTTTAGTGATGAAGTAGGAAAAATAATCGATAGAAACCCCGAAAAAAGGCAGGAGATACTCTCTTATGTCAAAAAAATCATAGCAAAGCAAGGGCTTATGCAAGGAATCATCAACCAGGACTTGGAGTCCTGGACATGCTTAAATTAGCCTATAGGATATTCGAAAATTTTATATGTTTAGCTGGCTTTCACGGAATTGTGATGAGCGGCGACCGTTTTACACCAACTTCCAACAAATCTACGAATTTCTTGCTGCTCCTCCCCTGAGAAGAAATCTGTACCAGTAATTTTTGCAACTCTGGCTGGATCACATATTCCAGTATTATCGATCAGAAAGATGTCCTTTTTATTGAAATTGTTTTTTTTGTCTTTATCAACTTCAGGATTGATTTTAGAAAAGTTTCGCGGAAAAACTTGGAGCACGTTATAAGTTCCTTTTTTATCTTGCACTTGATATAAAGCGGCAAATTCTTGATTTAGGAAAATCTCTTTTGCCTTATGGAAGATTTCTAAGCTGGTTAAGCCCAAAGGCTCGATAAATACATTAGCTTGTGTTTCAGTTATTTTTATGTCTTTTACACGGATAAGCTGGACTAGCATGCTATCTTCAGTTCTAGAATAAGTTTTTAAAGGTGTTTTACTGATTGGACTGAATGAGTAATTTATTGAATTAGGCATTGTTTATCTCTTTGGTTATAATTTTCTTGTAATAAATAATGCACATAATAACAACAAAATCTTAATATGTCAATGTGTTTATTTTAATAAAAATAATTGTTATAATCACTATGTGGGTTTAAATGTTGCTTTAAATTATTGTGGGTTTTTTTATGAAATTAGGACCAAATTCAGATTTCAACTTTAAAAATCAAGACATTAATAGTGAATTGCAGGTCGATCCGTTCTTTGATGTTCCTAGCGGTGATTCTGATAGTGAAAATGTTAGTGAAAATGTTACCTTAATTCAAAAATTTGTTGATGAGAAATTTGCTGGAATTGAGATACAAAATGAAGAATATAATAAGGATTTGATCTTAAGGGAAGGAGGCTACTGCGTAGAAAGTATTGAGCTTGCAAAAAGATCAAAAGATAAGGATGGTGTTCAAATAATCGAAGTTAGAGAGGGATTTAACACTAATTTAAATAATGATTTGTCGAAAGGAAAGGTAAAAGATTATACAAACAATAGTCATGTTCTAAGTTTTGATGGTGACGATTCAGATTCTCGGCTGGAGGTAGATCCATTTTTTGATGACTTTGAAGGTGATCTTGATGTTGGAACTGTTGCTCGAACTCAGGATTTAGTTAAAGAACGGATTGCAGAAATCGGGGAAGAAGATGAAAGATACCTAGTGGGCTCTTCCCCAAGCTTAGAGAAACTAAAAGATATTACAGACATTAGTAAAGTACCCAATTTAAAAGAATATGATGATACCAGACAGTTAATGGTCGATTCATTCTTTGATGATTTTGATGACAATTCTGATGTTGAAACTGTTTTTTTAACTAAGAAAATTGTTAATGGACAGTTAGATCACATTGTGATGCACGATGAGGAATATCACAAGGATATCGCATTAAAGGAAGGGGTAATTCTTGATACGGAGCCAGCGAAGAGAGTCAAAGATCGGAATGGTAATCAGGTACTTATAGTTCACGAAGATAGTGAAAGTGATATAGAAGAAGCTATCAGAGAAGGAAAATTAATAGATTACACGGACAAAAGTAATGGCCCAACAATAGCTGATCCAAAAAATTATAGAGTGATTGCAATGAACCAAGAAGAATATCAGCGTTTTTATCAAGCAACGTACAATTCTCTTCAAGATCTAGTGAATTTGCATAAAGCCCTTAAAGAAAATCATAAAAAAATTCAGGCTGGAGAGCAGATCATTGATCCTTCTAGAGTGAAAGTTTTAGCAAATGTAATCGGTAAGAAAAAAGCTAAAGAGTCGAAAGGTAAAGAACACAAGCAAAGCCAGGAACGAAAAGCGGAGGCTGACAAACAAGATATTGAAAATATAGCTAAGAAAAAAGCACGACAGAAAGAGGATTATTTAAGATATCTCGACGAGCTTGAGATCATGTTTCAGGTTATTCATACCACCAATCGCAATAGAAAAGACCGGGAAAAATTAGATATCAAAAACAGGGCAATTAAGCTGATTAACAACCATCAACTTCCTTCTTAAACATCATAGTAACAAACCAATTAGTCTCAAGAAACCTCATCAAAACCAATTAGGTGGCGAGAAGTGCTTTGGTGTAAAACAGGGTATAGTTTTTTTATTACTGGGTAACTACCGATTGGTATACCCCTTGTAAAGGGGGAGTAAAAATACCTATGTAAATGACCGTTTAGATGATACTTTTCAAGTACAGCTGATTTGAATCGTTAGGTTGAAAACCATCCTCTTCCATGAGTTTCTGTATTCTTAAAGCCTCTTGTTGATGATCTGTCATGCGGCAAACATGAATCATGGTGTCGTAGGTGATCGGTTCACGTTTCACTTTTTTTATAGGCATATCGTTGAATAACAATGAGGCTTCTGAAAACTTCCTGGTTTTTGCACAGACATTCAGCATGCAATTATAGCTTACGGTATTTGGTTGAAAACCAGCAGATTGCATCTGTTTGTAAAAAGACTTCGCTTGTTTGTAATTTTTCACAGATGCACAGGTTGTGATTAAGCAGTGGTATGTTTTTTGGTCAATGTTAACTTTCCTATTTATCATGTCCTTATAGAGTGCCATGGCTTTAGATGCTTGATTAATTTTTGTGAATCCACGAATCATACAACGGTAGGAGTAGGTGTTAGGAGTCATTCCTTGGCTGAAAATACTTTCAAACAGCTGGTTTGCTTTATTGATTTCCTCATCAATGATTGCGCTGGCAATTTGTGTATTTATCGTCTCGAGGTCTTTGTGTGTGTGTTTGATTGCTAGGCTCATGAAATTGCCTTCTTTGGGTTTAGTTGTTTAAAAGAGGTTGTAGTATAGTGATAGGGATTTATATATTCAATATGGATAAAGTATTTTATGTTGAATCTCGGTCGGTATAGCGTCTTAGAGGCTAATTAAACTTTTTTCCCAATTAATCGAGCCATTTCGGCTAGATGTTTTTTATGCCGAGCTTCTGATTCATCCCTCGTTTGTATTACTTCTGGATCATTTTTTAATTTTTCACAGGAAATATGATTGAAAGCTTCTGGGTTTTGATTGATCGCTTCTAGAACGATCTTTCTGTTCTTTCTTATTTCTGGTGAAAGAAGCTTTAGTGATTGACCACTTCTTTTTAAAAGGGCCAAAGCTATGTGTTCGTCACACTTTAGTTTTTCTGGGAGATTATGAAACGAATTCATTAAGTCCATAACTGAGTTTGAATTATTCACTGCAGCTAAAACAATATCTTTTCTATCACGTAAGGAAGCTGGTAAATTGTTTAGATATATAAAAGCAAAGTTCGATAGGGTTGCTTGTTTAATGAAGTCTAGAAGTATTGGCCTAATTTGGAGATTTCTACCAAAATTTTCCTGAACGTAGATAACAAATTTCTTCTTTCCGAACCATGCACTTTTCCAACAGTTTCTCGTTCTTTCCGAAAAGATTAGAGCAAGTCCAAGTGAAAAAATTGTTTTAGCTAACGCCTCCCAAAAAGCGCTACGCCTTTCGCTTTTGTTAATTTTAAGTTTTTTTGAGGATATATATTTTATATAGGTCTCCTTGTCATCTGTAATTTTTCCATTTTTTAAAAAATCTACTTTGCATTCTTCTGTTGAAAGGTCTCTTAAGGAATTATTGGAAGATGGGATAAGAGACTGCAAGTCACTTCTAATGTAATAATCGTTTGAATAATCCATGGTTTACCTTCTTTTGTTTTAGTTGACTTCGAATTAAAGAAGTGTGT
>JBCDHL010000178.1:0-5289 GCA_038750095.1 Chlamydiota bacterium | reverse complement strand
GTCGGTCATCGTAAGCATGCATTTGAATGATTGATGGAACAAAAAGGTGTCGAGGGATCGCTGCCATACTTTCAAGTGTGTATCTATTGGTAATTCCTCGATACCGCAATTGCTGCTCAACCATCTCATGGCGGAGAAAGGCTTCTTGTTCCTCACTCATTCTCGCTTTTTGATTCTTCTTTAGGAGCCATCACCTCAGTAATTGCTGCAGATAGCATTTCAATCTTATTTCCGTCAATCATGCGAAGAACAACTGAGTCGTTATCGACCTTATCGACTGTTCCGATGATTCCCATTGCCGTCACACGGTCCCCTTTTTTTAAATTACTGCGCTGCTCTTCTAAGGCTTTGCGTCGCTTCTGTTCTGGACGCCATAAAATGACATAAAAGAACAAAATCGCAATACCAATCATTACAACAGTTTGTATAAGCCCCTGCTGTGGAGGGACTCCTCCCTCACCTTCTGCAAGTAGAAGGGTAGGGGAAAACATCATTGCGGTGCATAGAAGAGAAAACATAGAGCTTTTTTTCATCACATATCCTCAGGTTAATTAATTAGGATAAACTTCGCAGACTCGGCTGTATAGTTCATGTAAAGTATCACTTTGAATAGCTTGCCGTATTTTTCTCATGAAATCAAGATAAAATGCTAAGTTCTGGATAGTTACTAATGTCAATCCTGTAATTTCGTCAACATTGATCAGATGCCGAATGTAAGCCTTAGAAAAATTAGAAGTGTAGCAGTTTGTTTCAGGATCGAGCGGAGAAAAATCTTCAGCGTAACGGCCAGCTTTAATATTGACCTTACCAGAACAGGTAAATGCTGTGCCATTTCTTGCGTTACGAGTGGGCATGACACAGTCAAACATATCTACTCCTCGCATCACAGCTTCAATCATATTCCTTGGCGTACCCACTCCCATTAAATAACGAGGTTTTTCATGCGGTAAATAGGGGACAGTTGAATCGATGGCATCATACATAAACTTTGCAGGCTCTCCCACAGAAAGACCTCCAATGGCGTACCCATCAAAATCCAACGAAGCAAGACCTAAAGCTGATTGCTTTCTAAGATCCGCATGAACACCCCCTTGGACAATTCCAAACAAATTTTGGTGTTCCTGCAACTCATAATCGCGACAGACTTTAGCCCAACAGTGAGTTTTCTCAAGAGCACTCTCAACAGCATGACGCTCACAAGGATAGGGTGCACACTCGTCAAAAGCCATGACGATATCTGATCCTAAAACCTTCTGAATCTCCATACTTTCTTCCGGACCCAAAAAATATTTTGACCCATCAATATGAGATTGAAACTCAACACCTTTCTCTGTAATCTTATTCAGGTTAGACAAAGAAAACACTTGAAAACCACCTGAATCGGTGAGGATGGGACGGTCCCAGTTCATGAAACTATGTAGACCACCGGCTTTCGAAATAATTTCCATTCCCGGTCTTAACATCAGGTGATAGGTATTTCCTAAAATAATCTGAGCATCTATATCGAGAAGCTGCTGTTGTGTCACTGTTTTCACAGCTGCACGCGTGCCGACAGGCATGAACGTAGGTGTTTGTATAACTCCGTGAGAGGTATGAATTTCACCTAATCTAGCTTTGCAGCTGGAAGAGGTCTTGTGCAAATGATATTTAAGATTCCCCATCAACAGGCTCTTTGACTAATACTACAATATTTTCAATATGAGGCGTGTGTGCAAACTGATCGATTGGTTGAACAGCTTCAAGACGGTAACCATGTTGCACTATTTCTCTCACATTCTCCGCCTGTGTTTCTGGGTTACATGAAATATAGAGAATTCTAGGCGAACAAAGTTTCAAGAGTCCTTGCATAGCCTCTGGATCTAAGCCAGGACGTGGAGGGTCAATCACAACAAGATCTGGCTTGGGAAGAACACCATCAATACCACAATCACCTAAAACATGTCTTACTGCTCCAGAAATGATCTTGATGTTGTTGATATCATTCAACGATGCATTCGTTTTGGCGTCAAGTGCAGATTCTGGTGAAACTTCAATGCCTATGACCTCTTTTGCTCTACTTGCCGCACAAATTCCCAAGGTACCAGTCCCACAGTAGAGATCATATACAACGGATCCTTTTTCCACACACGCCATTTGCAGAGCAGTAGAATAAAGTCTTTCTGCCTGCTCTGTGTTCGGTTGAAAGAAAGCTGTTGGACTAATATGAAAGTGTAGTTTTTGCGGTTGATCCTCTGGATCTATCTGTACTTCTAGAACTTCTCTTATGTGATCTGGCCCATATAAAAGCATTTCATAGAAATTTGTTGGCATTCCTTTAGCTACCTGCTGGATACGCAAAAATATACTGAGTTTATTGCTAGAATCCGTGCTCTCTGAAGCCTTACGAATCGCATTTACAAAATTTTCGAGTTCCCCCTTACTAAGAGCAAAATCGGGATTACCAGATACAGTAAGCATCACCATTCTGTCTCCTGTGCGCTTTCCTTCTCGAACGACTAGGGTCCTTAACGCACCTCTATCAGAGGGAGGGTGATAAGCTTTAAGTTCACTTTCCTCCCACCAAGATCTGGTTTCTGCGATTACATCTGAAAACCAAGGACTTACTAGATGACACTCTGTGATGTTCATGACTTTTCCCTTACTACTGTCCATAAACAATCCCAAAAATTGTTTACCATTGACATCGGACGAAAAGGAAAATTCCATTTTGTTGCGGTACGCCCATTCAGTTTTACAGGGTATCGTTTTATGGAAGATCACATCATCACTTAAAAGATCGCTAAAACACTTTCTTACATGTTCTTCTTTAAACTCAAGTTGCTTGCTATATGGGACATTCTGCATTCTACACCCGCCGCATACACCAAAATGTTTGCAACGAGGCTCCGTCCGAAATGGTGAAGGATCCTTGATTTCATCAATAAAACTTAAATACACCCCTTTTCGTCGTTTATGAATACGTGCATTTATTTTATCTCCAGGAATACCAAAGGGCACCTCCACATTTAAGGCTTTGTCTTCTGAACTTGAAAATATACCTAAACCATTCCCTTTCTTATTCAATGACTTGACTTCAACAAGAGCATGGTCTCCTTTTTTTGGTTTTTGCATATGCTAACGACCCAATGATAATTAACAATTGAGATTAGCGAACTCCCCCATTTTCTACAATAAAAAAGTTGATAATCATCTCAAGCTCAACATGTTTTCTTCAATTGATACGAAATCGGCTTATAAAAAGATGAAGAATTTGATTTATAAAACCAAATCTTCACCTTCTTGATAACAGATAAAAAAGACTGTTAACGCTGAACTTTAACTCCTTTAGTAAAGTAAATTAAGGAGCCCATTGGGCCCCCTAATAAAAGTTAACAGCGTTGACTAGATAGAATAACGAGAATTATGCGCGAGCGCGCTTGCGTGGCATTTTAGCTGTAGGTCTTTTCGCAGATCTTCTCTTTAGAGATAGGCTACGAGACTTAACTGTCGTTTTTTTAGCTTTAGTTGTCTTTTTAGCTGCTGTTTTTTTAGCCGCAGGCTTTTTCTTAGCTACAGTCTTTTTCTTAGCTGCTGGCTTTTTCTTAGCTACAGTCTTTTTCTTAGCTGCAGGCTTTTTCTTAGCTACAGCCTTCTTCTTAGCTACAGGCTTTTTCTTGGCAACAGTCTTTTTCTTAGCTGCAGGCTTTTTCTTAGCTACAGTCTTTTTCTTAGCTGTTGTTTTCTTCTTCGTGGCTTTTTTCTTTTTGCCAGTAGAAGACTTTTCAGATTTAATAGATTCTTTTCTGTACTGCTTAGCTAGCTTTTCTAGCCTGATTGTTCCGGTACGTACACGCTGAGCTGCAGCTTTATTTCCGTTACTTGCTTTTTCCAAATCACTACTGATTTGTGCAAGTAAACTTTGGATTGATTTAACGGTGGTAGACAACGCCATGCCTAAATTCCTCCTAGTTAATTGGTGTTCGTGTTCAATTAACTGAATATTTTACTTTCCATATATTGTGCAACATTTTTTTCTATAAAAAACACAATTACATGCTCCATACCTTCTAGCCTTAGCATTATAGGATCTTTATTTTTTTTAAAAAAATATCTTCAGAACATTCTCTGAACAAGGTTATGCTTCTAAAAAACACCAAACAAAAGTAACTTCATAATGTTTGAAAAAAAATAAAAAAAACTCCGGAGAGGTACTGTTTTCTTTAGATTTCGAATTCAATATCCTGTATTCTCCTGTCTCATACGCTTGGAGCAAAGCATGAAATTTCTCAGATTCACAAATCTAACGGCAATTTTTATTTTTTTATTCGGACAAGTAAAATGCGTATCGACTCCTTTAACTGGCCCTAACAACAATAAAATCGAACTTTGCAACCAACATTTAACCCTAATCCGTTCTGCGGAAGAACTTGTAGATTGGAAAATGTATGACCATGCAATTCCAGCTTATACCTCTGTAGTTCAATCACTAATATCGACTCCAACCATCTTATCAACAAACCTTATCATGCGAATGGCACAAATTCAACTGATTCTTGGACAACCACGTAGAGCCATTGAAATCCTTGAAACGATTCCCATCGGACAAAGTGAGCCCCAAAAAAAACAACTTATCGCATTGTCAATGATACACATAAATCAACCCGAACAGGCAATCAAGTACCTCAATGGAGATTGTAGAGAAGATAAGATCCTTCTTGCCATGGCTTTTGATTTAATGGGAAGACATGAAGAGTCAACGAAATATCTGAAGCAAATATCACCGGAAGATGACAGTTATTTATTCTCCAGGCTTCTATTGACTAAAATGGCATTACGCGACGGATCTTACCAGCAGGCAAGTGAAGAATTAAAAATAATTGAGAGCAGAATACCCTCAAGTCACACACTTTACCCCGAGGTGTTATGGCTAAAGGGAGTCTCTCATTATCAATTGGATAACATCTCCCTGTCCATTGTTTATTTTGAAGAAGCTTTGATGGATCCCTCCTTTCAAACACATGGATCGTACTCATCGTGTATTGAACAATTAGCTCATGCCTACCTTATTGAGTCCGATAAGCCAAACCATAGCTTGGACGAAAAAGCACGTTTATTATACCGAGCGGAGCAGATGGTTCACCAAGAACTTAACCGCAATCCAAGTGACAGTTTAAAGATCAATCTGGCAAAAGTATTATTAGCGAAAAACTTTTACTTTCCGTCGAACCAAACAATTGAACAATGTAAAGCCATCCTTTATGAAGAAAAGCAGTTAGCAACAAAAAATGCCCAAAGAGAAGTATTACTATT
>JBCDHL010000177.1:0-5311 GCA_038750095.1 Chlamydiota bacterium | reverse complement strand
ATATTATTGCTGCCCCAATAATTACGATCAAAAATGAAGTTGTTGGAGTGATTCAATTACTAAATCGCGGGCACGGCAGCTTTAACGATGAAGACAAGAAACTGCTAAATTTGATCACCTCACAAGCCTCTTTGGCGATATTAAACGCTCACAATTACCGCAAGAAGTTGGAACGGAAGCGGTTGAAAGCGGAAATGAGGGAGCTAAATCTCAATGTCTTAAAAGGAATACGCTTAAAAGAAATTGCTCAGAATTTAGAAAATATGTTCAGGGAGGTAGTTACCTGTACTGGGGCATTGCTTTTCTACTTCGATGAACAATCAAATAGTCTGATCTTTACAAAGGATCCTAGCTACTCTATTTTCTTGTCTACCGATGGCTGTATAGCGGAAGCTATTGGAAGTCAGCAATGTTTAAATATTGATGAAGAAACTATAGAACAGATCCAACCAATTGTTGAGCAAGAGATCTTTAATGGTATCGCGATGCCACTCCTTGATTTTCCTACTGAAGATTGTATTGGACTTCTGATTGCTTACAACGAGGAAGATGGTTCTTTTGCATCTGACGCAGTAGAGGTGATCAAACAATTTTTACCGGAAATAGCTATAATGCTAAGACATTCATTAGCTTATGAAGAATTAATGAATAAATTGTCGTGAATTTAAAAGGGTGGACTTTAAATGAATAAAAGTTCAAAAAAAAGTTATATGACTTGAGTTTCAATTTGTACCGGGGAGTGGTTCAGTGAAGCTAATTACAGCAGTAATACAGCAGCATAAGCTTAAAGATGTAAGGCAGGCTTTACAAGAAGAAGATATCAAAAGCATGACTATCTCTACTGTCATGGGTAGTGGATCTACAGACAGCTACATCGAAACATATCGTGGAGTACGTCGTGAAATTCATCTCACCAAACAAGTTAAGGTAGAAATTGCTGTTAATGACGATTTGTTGGAGCGGGCAATTGATGCCATCATAAGTGCCTCGAGAACAGGTGAGGGTAACGACGGTAAAATTTTTGTAGTCGAACTTGAGCAGTGTATAAGAATTAGAACCTTAGAAAGAGGAGCGAAAGCTGTCTAAGGTTTTGTTACAAAATTTGAAGGGAGTCAGAAAATGATTGGTATATGGATTGCAGTTGTAGTCATCATCATTCTAATCGTATTGGCGTTTTTTAAGACCCATTTGTACATTTGCCAACCAAACGAAATCCTAGTTTTTTCGGGCAGAAAACAAAAGGATAAGGATGGCAAGTCTAAAGGGTATCGTGTGATTAAGGGAGGACGTGGACTAAAAATACCTATCGTCGAGTCAGTTTCAAAAATCCCATTAAACACTATACCAATCGATATAATTTTACATGGTGCTTTGACAAATGGTGTTATTCCCATCAATATTGAAGCAATGGCAAACGTAAAAATTGCTGGTAGCGAGCCAGAAGGACTTTCTAATGCTCTTGAAAGGTTTCTTGGAAAAAACACTAAAGATATCTCACAGATAGCCAGGGAAAATTTGGAGGGTAGCCTAAGAGGTGTTTTAGCGACATTAACACCTGAGGAAGCGAACAGTCAGAGGTTGCAATTTGCTAAAAACGTGGAAGAAGAAGCGAGAAAAGACTTGCGCAACTTAGGGCTTGTTCTCGATACATTCAAGATCAAACATTTATCCGATAACGAAGGGTACTTAGAAGCAATAGGACGTAAGAAAAATGCAGAAGTTCTTCGTGATGCCCAAATTGTTGAAGCCAATGCTCAAGCTGAAGCTCGATTAGTATCTGCTGAAGCAAAAAAGAAGGGTTCTGTTGCTGAACATGAAGCTGATGTTTCCATTGCGGAGGCTGAAAACAAGCTTCGAGTAAGGCGAGCAGATCTGGCTGCAGAGGCAAATACTTTCGAAGCTAAAGCGGAAATGTCTGGAGAAATAGCGAGAGTACAAGAAGAAGAAAAACGTGAGGAACACCGCGTAGAAATGAATCGGAAGCGTTACCTCGCTGATGTAGTGATTCCTGCTCAAGCTGAAAAAGAGGCATTAGAGCTTAAAGCTATCGGTAAAGCATCAAAAATTGTTGAGAATGGTAAAGCAATGGCTGAAGCTGTTAGATCAATGAGGCAAGAGTGGGAAAAAGAAGATAATAGAGAACTATTCCTTATTCAACAATTACCCGATATATTGGATAAAGTCACTCGTGTTGTCGCCGATAACCTATCGATCGATAAAGTGACGATTGTCGACAATGGTAATGGAAATGGAGTTCCTACCTATGTTAATGGTTTAACAGGATCCATTGTCTCAATATTTGAACAGGTGAAGAATGCTACTGGTCTCGATATTCCAGGGATTCTTCAATCAAATAAAAAATCCTTAGACAAACTCCCAGATTAGGTGAAATAAGATAATGGCGATCAAATCCCGAAGGGACGTTCTTAAATTCGTGCGAGATAATGAAATTCCGTTCATCCAAATATGGTTCACGGATATTTTGGGCTATTTAAAGGGGTTTTCGATTACTGCTGATGAACTCGAAGGAGCTCTTACTGATGGAATGGGTTTTGATGGCTCCTCAATTGAGGGATTCGCACGTATTCATGAAAGCGATATGATCGCTCTTCCCGATCCACTGACATTTCAACTTCTTCCTTGGAATAATGGTCAACTACCTGTCGCAAGAATGTTTTGTGATGTATTGACTCCCGATGGTCAGCACTTTGAAGGTGATCCTAGATATGTTCTGAAAAGAGCTATACAAAAGGCAGCCGACTTGGGCTATAAGTATTACATTGGGCCTGAACTGGAATTTTTTGTTCTTAAAAACGATCAATTTCCTGAGCCTATTGATTCTGCCGGTTACTTCGATACTCGTCCGGCTGACCTCGGAGCACCAATTAGAAAAGACATGGTCATTAACTTACAGAAAGTTGGTATTCAGGTTGAGTATAGCCACCACGAAGTTGCTCCAAGTCAACACGAAATTGATTTGCGCTATGACGAGGCTTTGGTCATGGCTGATAAAACCATGACATATAGAGCTGTAGTCAAAGAGACAGCTAGGCAGAAAGGGTACTATGCTTCATTTATGCCTAAACCTCTTTACGGAGAAAACGGCAATGGAATGCATACGCATCAGTCGCTTTTCAGAGGTAGTAAAAATGAGTTTTTCGATGAAAATGACCCTTTCTTTCTTTCAAAAACTGCAAAAGGATACCTGGCTGGATTGTTACGTCATGCAAGAGAATACACAGCAGTTACTAATCAATGGATAAACTCTTACAAACGTTTGATTCCAGGATACGAAGCTCCTGTATACACTGCTTGGGCAAGAAGAAATAGATCTGCTATGATTCGCGTGCCGATGTACAAACCCGGTACTGAAAATGCCACACGTATTGAACTACGTTCTCCAGACCCCGCTTGTAATCCATACCTAGCATACGCTTTGATGTTATGTGCGGGACTCAAGGGAATCAAAGAGAATTATGAATTGCCGGATCCTGTTGAACGAGATATTTATGAAATGAGTGCTAAAGAACGTGCTGAACATAATATCGGAATACTACCAGGTAATCACTTTGAAGCCGTTCAAGAACTGGAAAATAGCGAGTTTGCTAAAGAAGTTTTAGGGGAACATGTTTTCCACAATTTCATTGAGAACAAAAAAATCGAATGGGAGGAATATTGTACTCATGTCAGTAAATATGAAATCGACAAATATTATCCCTTGCTTTGAAATAATGAGAACGATTATGTGGAAGAAGTTTCTACTCATGCTTATTATATTAGGAATTTTTATGGTTCCTGATGTCTCATTTAGTGAAGAGCTTGCAAATACCCCAGAAAGTACTGAAACAGATAAGTGGAGTGAATTGAGTATTTCTCTCAATACTGGATGGACGCTTATAGCAGCAATTCTTGTGATGTTCATGCAGGCTGGTTTTGCGATGCTAACAGCAGGTTTTTCTAGATCCAAAAATACCTGTAACATGCTCATGAAGAATTTAATGGATTTCTCGCTTGGTTCTTTGACCTATTGGATTGTCGGTTTTGGTATTATGTTTGGTGCAGGAAATCTTTTTATGGGTACAAGTGGTTTCTTTTTGGAAGACACTGGGAATACCTTCGAATCGATAAATTGGACAAATGTTCCTCTTGAATGTAAATATTTTTTTCAACTTGTTTTTTGTGCAACAGCAGCCACAATTGTAGCAGGAGCTGTAGCCGAAAGAACGAAATTTATCTCCTACATTTTCTATAGTATTGTGATCACAGCTTTTATCTATCCGATTGTTGGACATTGGATTTGGGGAGGAGGGTGGCTTGCAGAATTAGGAATGTGGGATTTTGCAGGTTCTACTGTAGTCCATTCAACAGGTGGTTGGCTAGCTCTTACAGGTGCGATTATGGTCAAACCTAGAATTGGGAAATACAACGCTGATGGGTCATCGAATTCCCTCCCAGGTCATAGTATCCCACTAGCTACTCTGGGAACGTTCATCCTTTGGTTTGGTTGGTTTGGTTTTAATCCAGGGAGCACGATGACTTTGGATCCAAGTATTGCCCATATTGCAGCAACAACGAATATTTCAGGTGCGAGCGGCGCTATTGCTGCAATGTGCACAGCCTGGTGGTTGTTCAAAAAACCAGATACAAGTATGGCTTTAAATGGTGCTCTCGGAGGTTTAGTGAGTATCACAGCAGGTTGCGCGTTCGTTTCTTTGGGAAGTGCTGTTTGGATAGGTGCACTTGGCGGTAGCTTGGTTGTTTTTGCTGTTTATTTTATTGACCAATATCTAAAAATTGATGATCCCGTCGGTGCTGTAGCTGTCCACGGTGTGTGTGGTGCCTGGGGAACGCTTGCCTTAGGACTCTTCGCTGAAGACCACTTCAGTCCAGGAACAACCGGTGATGGTTTGTTTTTTGGAGGCGGATTAGGGCTTCTCGGAATTCAAGCTTTGGCTGTGATTGCAGTCTTCGCATGGTGCATGGCGACAGGATTTCTACTATTTTACATTATTCGTAGCTTGATTGGCCTTAGAGTTACTAGAGAAGAAGAGATTCGTGGTCTGGATATCGGAGAACACGGTATGGAAGCTTACTCCGACTTTTCCATATTTCCTACTCATTGATTCGGTATATACTCCTTCCGATTCAAGAATAGCCAAATCTACTATACTAGACCTCTTTCGAAACTGCAATCCCGTGCCTCTGCCTCTGCCTGTGCCTGTGCCCGCCCTTTCCCGATTAGACTTTAAAAGAAATTAAATTAGACTCCTTTCTAAGACTTGAGTTAAAAACGATGCTTCCGTGGAGGTGT
>JBCDHL010000176.1:0-5323 GCA_038750095.1 Chlamydiota bacterium | reverse complement strand
CGGGCTTCTCAGATTTTTCCGAGCTAGTTTGATTAGCAAAAATATGCTTTGTGAGTTCAGTAAGTTGTTTTTGATCACAATTGTCAGGCTTATGTTGAATGATTTGACTATTAGATCGGTCATACTCTAGTATTTTTGATGAAAAACTAGTCATAAAAGACCCTTTATGATTAAATTTTATTGTTTTTTTAATAATTTTAAATGAAGTTTATTTAAATTGCAATAAGTTAGATCGTAATACAACCAGTTGTAGTTCCACCCTCCATCTAAGAAACATTTGATTCCAAGACCCTAAACGTGATAGGATAGCTCCTAGTGTAAAAGTTATTGTAAAATTTAAACTGTATGGTCGACAGAACAGATAAATTTTTAAATTCCATTGCTCAAACGATATTTGATAAAAATGGCGCAAACATCTTCGCTCTTGACATGCGGGGCGTTACGGATCTTGCCGACTTCATCATCATTGCTGAAGGTAATGTTGATCGTCATGTGAAAGCGATTGCTAAGAATGTGATTGAAGCTGCTGAACGCCTCGGAGAAAAGCCGTTTATCGTCGAAGGTGAAAAAAACGGAGACTGGATTGTCATCGATTTTATCGGTGTGATCGTCCACCTTTTTATTCCTGAAGTCAGGCAACGTTATGCTCTGGAAAGGTTGTGGTGCGATGGAAAGATTGTCGATCTTGAAATTACTTTACCAATGAGAAGGTCAGAAGATGAGTAAAAGAAGAGTTGTTGTAACAGGGTTAGGGATTGTTTCACCTCTTGGAAATGATGTAAAGGAATACTACCAATCGCTACTCGCTGGAAAAAGTGGCATTTCCAATATTACAGGATTCGATGTCAGTGATTACACCACACAAATTGCCGGTGAAATTAAAGAGTTTGATGCCACGGGGTACCTCGATAAAAAGCAAGCGCGTAGGGTTGATAAATTTATTGCTTATTCAGTCTACGCAGCGAAAAAAGCTCTAGAAAACGCAGGGTTCGACGAACAAGTACGTGCTTCAACAAATCCATCTAAATGTGGTGTGATCATTGGCTCAGGTATGGGAGGGATGCAGAAGTTTGTAGAAAATGTACAGACTATGGATAATCGTGGACATACAAAAGTCTCTCCTTTTTTTATCCCCTTCGTGATCACCAATATGGGCGGAGCAATGACGGCCATGGAGGTGGGCTTTATGGGACCGAATTACTCCATATCCACCGCCTGCGCTACAGGAAATAACTCCATTATAGCCGCAGCAAATCATATCGTGAAGGGCGAGGCAGATGTGATGTTGGCTGGTGGAGCCGAAGCACCTATTTTACCAATTGGCGTTGCAGGTTTCATTGCGTGCCGTGCACTATCGAAACGTAATGACCAACCTGAGCGAGCATCGAGACCTTGGGATACTGATCGCGATGGATTTGTCATAGGTGAAGGAGCAGGTGTCCTCTTGTTAGAGAGTCTCGACCATGCCCTTGGGCGCCGTGCCCCTATTTATGCTGAGTATCTGGGGGGAGGTGTTTCTTGTGATGCGCATCACATGACAGAGCCGCGCGCAGATGGTGAGGGTGTTGCACAGTGTATTCGAAATGCTCTAAATGATGCTGGCGTTAATGCCGATGATGTGAATTATGTCAATGCACATGCAACCTCAACTCCAGTAGGCGATATGGCAGAAGTAAATGCAGTTAAGAAGGTCCTTACAAATCCAGGAAATGTTGTAATGAATGCAACTAAATCTATGATCGGTCACGGCTTAGGGGCTGCGGGTGGTCAAGAAGCTGTTGTTTGTGTCGAAGCTATACAACAAGGGGTTGTGCATCCAACGCTAAACTTGGAAAATCCAGAGAATGGTCTCGATTTTGTAGTTCCTACCCAAGCCATGGAATTGGACGTAAATGTTGCTATCTCAAACTCTTTTGGATTTGGAGGACATAACGCGACACTTGTATTTAAGAAATTTGAAAAGTAGTTGATTTTTTTTACAAATGAGGAATTGTTATGGCATTTTTTAAAAACTACCTTGTATTTAAAGGTGGAGAAAACGCCTTCGATTGTGCAATTAGATTGGCTTGTGGGGCATGCTTGGGATCGTTCATCTGTGCGGAAGATGTAATTGAAAATGTTCAAGATGGAAAAGTCGGCACAGCAGCATCAGAGGTGTTTGGTTCTTTGGCTTTTTTAGCTGGGGGGATCACCTCTCTAGTTTACTATCCTCCTGGTCAATGTTACGACGACTTAATGGACTACTATGAAGACCAAGATGTTGCACACATATCTGCAGGTATGGCGTCGGTAGGCCTCACATCACTTTATGTCGTGACAACAACGTTGGTGGCTATTCCTATTGGGGGATTAGCCGGAAAAGGTGTTGCGTTGGCTGCAGAGAAGGTTACCGACGCATGCTGCGGCTTATTTTCTAGAAAATCTTTAAGTGATGAGGAAAAGCGATTAATTACAACTGAGTACATTCAGGCTTAGTTAATTATGGTTCTTGTGTAAAAAAAATACCGATCGTGATTCGAAATTTGAGAAGTAGTTCTTGGTTTGAATTGGTTGCTTTGTTATTAGTAAAATAAGTTCTGATATTGATCTGACTATGTTTATAACGGTATTTCATTTTTTTATATTCCTAGCACCTTTTGTGATTCTATATTCTAAGCAGGTAACTCAGGTTAAGAAGTTTAGAAGTGATGAGATCAAGTATTACTTGTTGCTCTTATTTCTGATATTTTGTGTTGGTGTTCAGGGACTTGTCACTGGTATGACACAAATCTTTATCGCTGAGGGGCACTCCTCTTACGTTGGTAGACCGTGGAGTCCGTTTGTCTGGGAGTTAGGGATGATGAACATCTCATATGGTGTTTTGGGAATTATGTGTTATTGGTTACGTGGATCATTTTGGGCTGCTACTGGAATTGGGTATTCCATTTTCCTACTACTTGCATTTTCTGGGCACATTTATGAAGTGATCACAAGGCAGAACTACCATTTGGGTAGTATAGGACCTCAAGTTTGGATAGACTTTTCCATCGCGTTAGTATTGTTGGTTCTAATTTGTAGAAGTAAAAATGGTTAGTATAAAATCAGAGATAATGAAAGAAGTAGCATACGGAATTGTTCCCTTAACGAAGAAGGGTGGTGTGTGGCATGTACTACTGGTGAAGCATCACTCAGGTGATCACTGGAGTTTCCCAAAAGGGCATCCAAATGAAGGGGAAACTCCTAAAGAAACTGCTATAAGAGAATTGCATGAAGAAACGGGACTAACCCTTAAACGATTTCTTAGTGATGCCGAAATAACTGAAAAGTACCAGTTTAATAGAGGACAAATCCCGGTTTCAAAATCCGTCACATATTTCATTGCAGAAGTTTCAGGTGATATCTTCTTACAGTTCGAAGAGTTATCTGGAGGTAAATGGGTACCTTTGTTTGAGGCTGAGTCGCATATTACTCATTCTGAGTCAAGAAGCGTTTGTCAAAGTGTTCTAGCAATCTTCGACAAGTTTAACTAGTAACTCATATTATCTTGTGTTATAAAAATTTTTTATCACGATAGGTATGTACCAACACGAGTTACGCTGATGCCCATCAATTTCCAAAAGACAAAATTTCGATGTGACAAAATGCTGAATCAAGAAGACACTCGTCTTGGTCGAACCTATGCGGTTATCATGGCGATTCTTGTAGTGATCATCAGCACGACTTTTGTTATCGAAACATACGAGCTCCCTAAGAATGTTTTTTATGCCCTAAGACTTTTGGACCAAGCAATCACAGTTTGTTTCTTAACAGACTACCTCATGCGTTGGTGGGTCAAGGACTTTTCCATTCGTTACTTATTTACACCAATGGCAATCATCGATTTTTTGTCTGTCCTTCCTCTGTTTTTCCCTGGAACAAACTGGCAGTTTATTCGTGTCATCAGAATCATTCGAATTTTGCGGTTACTTAGGTTTTTTCGGAAAGATGGGATTATTAACATTCACTACACTGAATTTCACCTGCGTGTCATGCGAATAATGTTCACGGTTTTTTGCCTGATTTTTATTGCTTCAGGAACCATTTATGTCGTAGAACATGAATACGCCCCCAATGAATTTCGTACATTTTTCGATGCGTTTTACTTTTCCGTTGTAACGTTAACGACTGTTGGATATGGAGATATTGTTCCAGTATCTCCACATGGTAGACTATTTACAATTGTGATTATTATTAGCGGAGTCTTGCTCATTCCATGGCAGTTTATGACTCTTGCCCGCTACCTAGTAGGCCACTATCACAAACACTCTATAGTTTGCCCTAAGTGTGAGTTGTCTCTCCACGATCTCGATGCCAATTATTGTAAATTGTGCGGACGACGGCTGGTTGAGCAACCTGAAGAAATTGTATAAATATACCGATTTGTGTGAGGTTGGGATTATGGAACTAGAAAGAAAACAGCGTGTATACATATGTCGTCATGGAGAGACAGAGTGGAGCCTCTCTGGCCAGCATACAAGCGTAACAGATCTACCACTGACTTCAAAGGGGGTTCAGCAGGTTAAAGGGCTTGCATCAAGGCTCGAAAGAATAGAATTTGCTCAGGTCTTTTGCAGTCCTTTACTTAGAGCTAAACAGACATGCGAGATTGCGGGATTGTTGGATCTCGCAGTTATTGATGATGACCTATTTGAATGGCGATATGGAGATTATGAGGGTCTCAAAACTGTAGACATTCGTAAAAGTGTTCCTGAATGGTCCGTTTTCACTCATGGCTGTCCAGGTGGTGAATCTACTCAAGAGATAACCGAACGTGCTGATAGAATGGTCGAAAAGATACGTCTAGTTCAAGGAGATGTTGCCATTTTTTCCAGTGGTCATTTTTCACGTGTTCTTACAGCTAGATGGTTAGGCCTTCCTGTGATCACAGGAAGACATTTTATATTGAATACTGGGACACTATCGGTGTTAACGTATGAACGAGAAAATCCAGCTGTAAAAATGTGGAATGCATGATGTGGGTAGAAATGACTGCACTTAAAGAGTTTTTAGGCCAGTCGATTGATGGTTCTTCATTGGCTATGTTCAGAGTCTTTTTTGGCTTTCTTTTGAGTGTTTCAACGATTTCTAATATCAAGTTCACCACCGGCTACTTCTCAAAATTTGATTTCTATGTTAAATATCGCTTTTTTTATTGGGTGAAATGTCCGGGTCTTTGGGCAATACGACTTGCTGTTTTTGGACTCATTATTTCTTCAGCTTGTTTCGCTCTTGGGCTTTTTTACCATCTCAGTATTCTTATTGCGTTCTTCACTTATACCTATATTTTTCTTCTCGATAAATCATT
>JBCDHL010000175.1:0-5343 GCA_038750095.1 Chlamydiota bacterium | reverse complement strand
GTTATAATGATGTATACTCAATGAAATTGGAAATTACGCTTGATAGTCAGAGATTTTTACTTCTGACGAAGTGTGGAGATCGCAGGTAACTTAGACAAGTTACCAAGATCGAACACAAAATCAGAGGCAAAAACAATGGCTATCAAGCGTAATTTCCAATTTCACTCAGTATAGTTTCGGTAAATTATTAATACATAACTATACTGATCGAGATTACAAATCATGAATCACGATGAGTAACTACTCATTTATACTTTAAATATCATAATAGCAGATAGATTGAATTTTCGTCAAGAAATTTAGCACTCGACTAACAAGAGTGCTGAAAAACTATATTTCGTACCCTCTCTCGTGTAAAAAATGTTTTCGTAAATTCAATAAGGTATTATATATAAGTTTCCTCGCACCCTTTAAAGGAGATGTAATTCATGAGCGACAAGACCTTCGTTATTGACACCAACGTCCTACTTTATGATCCCGAAGCCATTACACAATTCCCAAGGCAGCAAGTCGTGATTCCAGTCACTGTTTTAGAAGAACTCGATAACATGAAAAGACTACCGAATGAACTCGGTAAAAACGCTCGTGCCGTGTTTCGTTTTTTGGATTCGCTTGACCATGCTGGCAATGGGAACCTCCATAAAGGAGTGCAGCTCGAAAATGACTCGGTAGTGAGTATTCTTCTTGAGTATAAAACTGACTTCACCCCAAACCTTCCGCTTTCAACAAACGATAATATCATCATCATGGCTGCATACCACCTACAAGAGATGGGTAAGAAGGTCGTATTTGTTTCTAAAGATTTCGCAGCACGCATCAAAGCTGAGGCTGTAGGGTTAGAAGCTGAAGATTATGAGAACCTTAAGTTTTCGTATGATGTCATCTACAGAGGAATTCGTGAGATCGAAGCGCCTAAGCATGACATTGACACCTTTTTCAAAGATGGAAAATTAAAAATTGACATAGAAGCTCCCCATCCAAACGAGTACTTTGTTATTACCTCTCCAGAGCATTCATCGGCAGTAGCAAAGTATGACTACAATGAAAAAGAAGCTCAACCTTTGATAAAAGTGAACAATATCTGGGGAATCACCCCGAAGAATGTGCAACAAACGTGCGCCATTGACCTCCTTCTCCGGGATGATATTAAACTGGTCACCCTCATTGGACAAGCGGGAACAGGTAAAACATTACTTGCTCTTGCCTGTGGACTCAGAAAAGTATATGACGAAAATCTTTACTCTAGAATCCTCATCAGCCGTCCTGTCGTCCCTATGGGAAGAGATATTGGCTACTTACCCGGTACAAAAGAAGAAAAGCTTTTTCACTGGATGCAGCCCATCTACGACAACTTAGAGTTTTTGTGCGATTCATCGGGAAGCGAAACTTCGGAAACATTGGAGTGGGTCATGAGCAGCAAGAAAATAGAGCTCGAAGCCGTCACATACATCAGAGGACGCTCTCTTCCCAAAATGTACATCATCGTAGATGAAGCGCAAAACCTGACACCCCATGAAATAAAAACGATTATTTCACGTGCAGGAGAAGGAACAAAAGTCATTCTAACAGGCGATCCGACACAGATCGACAACCCTTACCTAGACAAAGACTCTAACGGACTAACCTATATTGTCGGAAAGTTCAGCGGTGAACCGATCTATGGGCAGATGTTCCTAACAAAAACCGAAAGGTCGGAACTAGCTGCAAAAGCTGCAGAAATTTTATAACGTCGTATTTATACCGGTCGTGATTCCAAATTTTGAATCACGATCAGTATAACTAGTAATCGGTCTCTTCCCGTACCTTTTCAACGATCTCCCTTACAGCATCAACGACCACTTGAGGTTGATTCCAGGGAACCATATGATCACTATCTTCCGCTAAAACCAACTTCCCGCGTCGAGCCTTCGCAACCAAATCACCATGAAGTTCTTTTTGCTTGTTGAAACGCTGTTCGGCATACTGATTCCAATCTTCTGAGAGACCTATAGAAGTTAGGTCCGTTCTTTTTCCAGCCGAAATGACTACGAGCGGGCGGTCACCAATATGCGATTCAATAGGGACAAGTTCTTTTAGTAGATCATCAATTTGTTCTGATTCCCTTAGAGCTGCGATAGTCTGTTTTGTTGCTGCCTGTTTAGCTAGCCACATCTTTTGTGTCCTGAGCGGAAAGTCGTCGGGAGCTTTACCTGTCCACTCTAAAAGTATGCGCTGAACCCCCATTTGACTGATCATTTCTATAACTTCAGGATCTGGCATAAACAACTCTTGAGGTGGCTTTCCAGACTCTTCTTCGAGCTTCTCATGTGAAGGGTCAACCAAAACGAGGCCTACAACTTTTTCGGGATACAAGCTCGCATAAAGCCTCATGAAAGCGGCACCTAACGAGTGACCAACAAGTACATACGGTGGTTTAATATTTTGCTTTTGAAGAAGGGTGTTCAAGTCTTCAACAGTTTCCCAACCTGTTCGCCCTCCTTTAACTTCTTCACTCCAACCGTAACCTGCGCGGTCATAACTAAAAACACTCGTAAATTGCGCAATTTCGGGCTGAATCAACGTCCAATCAATCGAGCTTCCACCAATTCCTGCATCAAGAATAACGGTAGGACTACCCTCACCCATCAGCTGATAGTGCAGCTTATAGTCTCCAACATCCACGAGTTCTCCTGGAGGGGGGTATTTTTTTTTATCTAAATGTTCACGTATCAGCTGGTAAGCTGTTCCTGCTATTGCAAGCAACAAGGTAAAGATAATTAAATAATAAACTGTACGTTTAAGCCACTTCCATAGAAACATAAGATCCCCAAACTAAATATCGAATGATAGACTCACATTCTAATAGATTTACTCCCCCTTTACAAATAAAAATCTTACGAGCCTTTTCTCACTTCGGCTTAATATCCAGTTTTATGTATACTGAATGAAATTGGAGACAAAGTATGTTATCTACCAAAAAACAAAATTTACTTTATGAAGCAATATTT
Organism: Chlamydiota bacterium; assembly: GCA_038750095.1. Classification (GTDB taxonomy): domain Bacteria; phylum Chlamydiota; class Chlamydiia; order Chlamydiales; family Criblamydiaceae; genus JAJFMC01. Next base: position 2,356 of record JBCDHL010000175.1, on the reverse strand, counting down.
CCCACAGACCCTGATTGTGATACACAAGTACAAGAAGAATTACTTCTAAAAGTAGACTGGATTGATACCCCCCTTGGACTAATGCTTACCATTGCCGATGAAAAAGCTTTGTATCTACTGGAGTTCATGAATCGTCAGCGCGTAGCAAAAGGAATCAAAAGCATTCGAAGTGAAATGAAATTCGCTGTAACCCCAGGAACAACACCCCCTATCGAATCGATAAAGTATGAACTGTATCAATATTTTACGGGAACATTAAAACGATTTGAAACACCGATCAAGATGATTGGAACACCATTTCAAAAGAATGTTTGGGGTGCTCTGAGGGAAATACCAATTGGAGAGACCTGCTCATACTCTCATATTGCCAAAAAACTCAACAACTCCGGAGCCATTCGAGCTGTTGGCACTGCCAATGGGGCAAACAAACTAGCCATTGTTATCCCCTGCCACCGAGTTATCAATGCTAATGGTCAAATGGGTGGATACGCAGGAGGCTTGGATAAAAAAAAGTGGCTACTACAACACGAGGCTAATTTATGAATAGTGAAACCTTCAGGTGTTTTGGAACAGGAAAAAAGTTTTATGAAGAGTACCATGATCATGAATGGGGTGTTCCTGTTCACGACGACCGGCACCTTTTCGAAATGCTTTCTCTTGAAGGTGCACAAGCAGGACTCAACTGGGAGACAATCCTTAAGAGAAGAGAGGGGTACCGACGCCTCTTCCACAATTTTGAGCCGAAAATTGTAGCAAAAATGACAGATAAACAACTTGAAAAATTACTCAAAGACCCCGCAATTATCAGAAATCGCCTCAAAGTTTTTAGTGTAAGGACTAACGCTAAAGTTTTTCTGGAAATACAAAAAGAGTTCGGTTCATTTGATAGCTACCTCTGGAAATTCGTGGATGACAAACCCATTCTCAATAAGTGGAAAACTATAAAGCAAGTTCCTGCACACACACAACTAAGCGACAAACTTTCAAAAGATCTTAAAAAGCGAGGAATGTCGTTTGTCGGAACAACTATCATGTATGCATTCATGCAAGCTGTCGGTATGGTCAACGATCACTTAATCGACTGTCCATTTCGCTTTACGAAATAAAAGCAGACATACAATCTATTCAAGGAATAAGAGGAGGTGAAGAGACAAGTTCAAAACTTTTGACTGGGCTAATTTTGCCTGAAAATTCCCTATAGTCACATAATATTTCTAAAGAATACATAAATTTGCAATGTTTGCAGAAAATCATTGAAGGATGGTATAACGTAGCTCCTTAAACCCCTATTTGGAGATTATTATGAAAACAGGCTCTATTTCAGGAGAGACAAAAGCTGAAAAATTTTATAACGATCTATCTGCAGTAGTACACCAAACTGATTATCAAAAACATCCATGGCTTATTGCCAATGTAGGTTTAGCTGGTGTCATTAATTTAATTTCGAAACTGCAATCCCGTGGCTCTGTGCCCTTGCAAAGGCAGAGGCACGGAATTGCAGTTTCGAAAAAGGTCTATTAAAAAAGGATGATTGAATTATGAATTTTATCATACAAACAGCTGGTAGGTCTGCTGCTAGTCCATTTCAACCGACTGTAACGTCTCAATGCGATATGATTGCTAAGCTTGCAACCAAACAGGGGCAGAGTAATAGCAAATGAGTATTGTAAAACAGAAAGATTTTGAGTTTGATTTAGTCCTTCAGAAACCACTATTGGCCCACTTATCGACAGTAGAAGATGGTGAACCAAGAGATTCTCCAGTTTGGTTCCTCTCGGAAGATGATACTATATGGATTTTTGGAACAGGTAAAGATAGCTTTGTCAGAAGATTGAAAGAAGAACCAAGGTGTGCTCTTGGTATCGTGGATTTTAATCTTGATAAAGGAGTTTTAAGACACGTTGGAATACGTGGAACATCCTATTTAGAGGCTATCGATCCTAATCGTCTATTTCGCTTTGTCTCAAAATATCTGGATGATGATAAGGAAACGTGGAATAAGTGGTTTGTGAAGAACATTGTTGACCCTCTAGATGTAATGGTGAAAATCACACCAAAATCCATGGTGGCAAAAGATGTGTCGTTTTTTAAAACAGGACCTGATTTGGCGAAATAAGATAATGGTAAATATGGAAAAAAATAGCGCGGGTATCGCTTTAGTAACTGGAGCTTCAAAAGGCATTGGATGTGCACTGGTAGAAGAACTGGTTGTAAATGGTTGGCAAGTTGTAGGTGTTGCTAGGTCGATTGATGTTTTAGATGAAATGACAAAGAGGTTTGGTAAGAATGTCTTTATTCCCTGTTATTGCGATGTTACCGATAGAGATTCCGTAAAAAGTATTTCAAATAGTCTTCG